>JAYYUU010000019.1:0-8550 GCA_036343835.1 Candidatus Latescibacterota bacterium
GTCCGTGATCCGGTTGCGAAATGTGATGCCGCTTTCTTTGAGTCGATCGGTGAAGGAAAAATCGGACCAGACTGAGGCTCCAACGGTCGATTCGAGCTGGATCTGACGACGCTGGAGAAGCCACGGGGGTTTGCGAACCGACGGTGGTACATGGAGACGGCTGGAGAAGCGCGGCGGACCTCCCGACATGGAATCGTATGGGTTGTCGCCGAGGATGGCCGGCAATAACTGGAGTAGCACGATCACAATGCATGCCGCACAGGAGATCAATATTTTCTTGGCTGGCGACACGCTTAAACGTCCACCGCTGCCACATGGCAAATTCGCTGCTCGTGGACAACTTGTTGCGCTCTCATAACCCCTCCCGGGAACTAGCCATAGAATTTGGCGATCAGTTCGACCGCCTTGCCATCGACCGTTGCGGGGTCAAGCGCTCCTGCGCTAAAGACCCACCTGAAAGGTCTGACCTGTGTCCAGCGTGCGAGTCTTGGCATCCATATAAGTCACGCTGAAGGCGCGGCGCGCCGATGCCGTGGAGTTGATCCCCGAGCGGTGCAAGAGGAAATTGTGCAACAAAATGGCCTCTCCTGCTTCGGCCTCGAGGTCAATCACAGCCTCCGCCGGCGCGTAACGGGCCTGGTCTTAACGCCTCCGGTGCCGTAGCGACCGCCATAATCTTGTCGTACATATCGCCCGTGATTCCGATGCGATAGGAAGAGCTCATTTAAACGACCTCCGTTCTCATTGGTTGTTTTTCCAACACCGCACTCAGCCCTCTGCGACCACCCGCCGCCCGGGCACCTCGCCGGCGCAGACCCATATCGCGGCCATCGACTCGCGCGTTTCATTGCCAATACTATAGGGGCGCGCTCAGTCAGCACATGGTCTCGACCCTCGACCGTGCAAGCGTCAGCAAAGCATTCGATAGTCGGTTCATCGCGACCTATTCTTTCTCAATACGCCACACCCATGCTGCCGGTGCGGACGAAAGTTCCCCGTTCGGTGTGAACCTGAACCACGACGAGGTAGAGCCCCGGTGGGACCAACTGCCGCTGGTCGTCGCGCCCGTCCCAGGCCACCGCATAGGCGCCGCTGGTGCTCTCGGCGTCGAGGACGGTGCGCACCCGCCGGCCGGCCAGGTCGTAGATCCCGACCTCGACGCCGACGGGCTTCACCAATTGCAAAAGACTGTAGTTCAGCTCTACCTGGTCGTTGATCCCATCCCCGTTGGGGGTGAAGACCGGATGGCTCACCGCGAGTAGATGACACCAGGTCGCCCGCCCGAAGTGGCCGTGGTCAGCACCCGCAGGGCGTCAAAGCCGGTACCGGCATCCTGGATTTCGGCGATGATATCGTAGGCAAAGGTCGTGAAGTCGCCGGCGGGCACGATCGGCACATCACCCACCGGGCGGGGGTCGTCCAACTGCGATTGACGCTGACAACGGATGAGGATCTGCTGCTGGTCCACTATTGCCGCGCCCAGACCTGGCCCGCTGGGCGTTGGATCAGTCATAATATACGGTCAGGATCTGGTCCACCGCGACATCTTGCAATAGCTGCACCTTGCCGCTGGGCCAACGGATCTCGAGCTCGTCCACCAGGGTGCGGTCTCCCAGGCCGAAAAAGGGGCGTAGCGCGCTCTGGCACATATAGCTCGACCCCGTCTGCACCACGTCTACCTGCATCAAGTCCCCCGCCGTGACCCGGACCTCGGCCCCGACTAAGCCCCCGACCAGCCGCAAGCTCAACCAGTGATTTGCATTGCCGCCGTCGTTGCGCAAGAGTACGGCCGGTTGGTTGTTGTTGGTGACCGCCACATCCAGGTCCCCGTCGTTGTCGTAGTCGCCCATCGCCGCGCCCCGGCTAACCTGCTTTAACAAGAGGCCCGGCCCTACCCGGTTGCTCATATCCTCAAAGCGGCCCCGACCGTCGTTGCGAAAGACCTGGTTCTGCTGCTCATAGGTCACCGCGTCGAAAAGCTCGATATTGTCGTCGAGATGGCCATTGGCCACGAAGAGGTCGCGGTCCCCGTCGTTGTCGTAGTCGAAGAAGAGCGTGCCCCAGGCCAGAAACGACAGGCTCGGCACTCCCAGTCCCGACTGAAAGGTGATATCGGCGAAAAAGCCGTTGCCCAGGTTGCGGTAGAGGCTGTTGGTCTCCCATTGGTAGTTGGTGACAAAGAAGTCGAAGTACCCGTCGTTGTCGTAGTCGCCGACATCGACCCCCATGCCGGCCAGGGGTTTCCCCATGTCATTATACGCGACCCCAGCCAGGGCCCCAACCTCCACAAAGCGGCTTCCGTCGTTGCGGTAAAGCAAGTTGGGGGTACGGTCTCCGGCCACGTAGAGATCGAGATCGCGGTCCTGGTCGTAATCGATAAAGAAAGCCCCCAACTCCTTGGCGGCCTCGGGTAATAGTCCCACTTCTTCGGTGATGTCGGCGAATGTTCCATCCCCCTCATTGCGGTAAAACACATCTCTTTGCGGCTCAAAGGCCTCCGGCCCGCAGTAAACCGCGATCTCCCTCCCCCGAATACAGGGCTCGTGCAGCTCGGGGCGAAACTTGGCGTAATTGCCCACGTAGAGGTCGAGGTCGCCGTCTGCGTCGTAGTCGGCAAAGGCTGCGCCCGTACTCATCCCGGGATTGACCAGTTTGGGTCCCGCCACCCCCACCTCGGCCGTCGCATTCACAAAGCGGCCGTCACCTTCGTTGCGGTAGAGGATATTGGGGCCATAGCAAGTGATGTAGAGATCGAGGTCGCCGTCTGAGTCATAGTCGGCTGCGGCACAGCCCAGCCCGTAGCCCGAGTCAGCGACCCCGGCGCTTATCTCGGCAAAGCGACCATCGCCATCATTGCGGTAGAGCGCGCCCGGTCCGGCGCTATTGACGAAGTAGAGATCGAGCCACCCATCGCCGTCGTAGTCGAAGAATACCACGCCCGAGCCCATCGTCTCCATCGGATACTTCTCGCCCTCGGCCCCATTCTGGTGGCGAAACGCGATTCCGGCCGCCGCCGTGACATCCACAAATTGCACTTCGGTCGCCGCCAACGCGGGCAACAGGCACAGCGCTACGGCGCCCAAGACGCCCCGAGCCAAACAAGAGCTAACCACTACCTAAGTGCTCCCTTATCCATCTCGTCCGCCTACTAGCGTTCCCGGCGATAAACGTCCAACTTCCCCTGCAACTTCGCACTGTCCAGCACCGCGCGGTTGATCACCGAATCCGGCGCTGTACCCCGCCGCACATCGAGCACCGCCGCCACGCACAACTCGCTGCACAGGCGAATCATTTCATCGGTGTAGCCGAGGGCGTGCGGCGTTAGATTGGCATTGTCCAATTCGAGCAGCGGGTCATCCTTGGCGATCGGCTCGGGATCGTAGGCATCGAGACCGCAACCGGCAATCTCCCCGGCGGCCAGGGCACGGGCCAGCGCCGGCTGGTCGATAATCGCCCCGCGCGCGACATTGATCAGATACGCTGTATTTTTCATCCGCCGCAGCGCTGCCGCATCGATCAGCTGGCGCGTCTCGTCGGTGAGCAGACACAGCAAGACGATAAAATCGGCCTGGTCGAGCAAGTCCTCAAAATCGACCCGCTCGATGTCGAACGAACCGGCGGTCTCTTCGTTCAAATAGGGATCGTAGACCAGGTGGTGCATCGCAAAGGGCTGGGCGAGCCGATAGAGATCCTGACCGATATTGCCAAAGCCGACATAGCCGAGCGCGCGCCCGGCCAAACCCATCCCCATGTGCTCGGTGGCGGCCGCTTCTTGCCAGCGACCCTCGTAGAGGCACTGGCGCTTGAATAGATATTTAGTCGCCAGCGCCAGCATATGCGCCAGCGCCGCCGTCGACATCGCCCGGCGGATCCCGGCGGGCGTGGTGGCGACGATAACCCCGGCATCGGTACAACCGTCGAGATCGACGCGGTCGTAGCCGGCGCCGAAGCGAACGATCAGGCTCGTGCGCTCCAGCCCGACGGTGCTCTCGCGGCCGATCCGCACCCCGCCGGCCATCACCGCATCGTAGGCGTCGAGTTCCCCCGGGGCGACGGGATTCTCGCCGTGCTCGAAGCGCGCGACTTCGACTCCGGGTGCGCTTTCCAACGCCGCCCTCGCCGTGTCGACGGCCATGATTTTGTCGTACATATCACCCGTGATCCCGACGCGATACGAAGAGCTCATCTCAACTACCTCCGTATAGTGTGATGCTCATGCGACCACTCGCCGCCCGGTGACCGGGCGGGCGCAAATCCAGATCGCAGTCATCGGCTCGCCAGTCTCGTTGCCGATGCTGAAGACCCGACCCGGCGGCTGTAGCAACATCGCGCCAGCCGTCAGCGCGTGGCTTCGATCTTCGACGATACAGGTCGCCGCGCCCTCGACGACGGCGATTACCGCGCCGCGCCAGTCGAGATAGCCGGACTCTTCATTTTTTTTTCAATTGAAACGGAATAGACCAATCTACCAAATTGCGCCGCCAAAGGCGAGTGTCGAATGACGCTCCCAAAGGCCCTTTTGCGCACAATCGACCTTTTGTATTCACTGCACTGGGTCTCTACGCCAATAGGTGAGTTTATGAGCGACCGCCCCAATATCCTCTTTATCGTCTCCGACCAGCATCGGCGGCCGCTCGCCCGCCTACGCGCAATTTCTCAAAGAGCGCGGCAAACTCGAGCTGGAAGACCACGGCAAGCCTCACCGAATTCGGCGACCGGGGCCGCCAGTCGATGGAAGGCCGTCCCTCGCCGCTCGATTTCGACGAGGCGCAAGAGGGCTGGATCGCCAACACCTGCATCGACCTCATGCGGCGGGCCGCCGACTAGAAACCCTCCAGCAATGCCGCCGCCTCGTCCAACCGCAACGAGACCATATAGTCGAACACCTGATCCAGCTGCTCTTGTATCGCGTCGTCGCCGCGATGGCGCTTGCTCGCCTGGTAGAGCGCATAGACCAATTCCAGATCAGATACTGTAAAACTCACGCCCGTAAACGCCTGCACCTGCGCCAATAACGAAAAGCCGAACTCCCGCGTCGGCTCGATCATCGTCCCCTCGCCGAAATCATTCCAAGTGACCAACTGCACAAAGGGCACCCCGGACCGATCAGTCCGATCTAGCGTAGCCGCAAAGGTCGCACCATCCTCGTGGTCTACCACCCAACCGAGCCCGTCCCCCCAGCCACCCTCGCGATAATAGTCCCTGAAACCGGGATAGGCCGAGCCAATCGCCATTCCCAACTGCGGCACCCCATCGCGGTAAAACGCTTCCAGATGCTCCAGGTGCCCGCGGTCGACCCAGGCAAACTCGCCCGCCGCCCAATCCCCCGCAGCGGCTGCCTGGTGCCAGAGCGTCAAAAAATGCGGCTGCGGGTCGATGCCTGCAAAGATCTGCGCCCATTCGTCCGGCGTTTCAAAAAACCTCGGACCAAAAGCCAACAAGAGTGGCGCACCATCGATATGTATATAGCGGTCGTGGGCAAAATACTCGCTCTGCATATAGCGCAGATCCACCTGCGCTGCCTCTATTGCCGAGCCCATCACCTCCGCCTCCGCCACATGCTCGGCGGTAAACTCTTCATAGACAATACCGAACTCGAGCCCCACTTCGTCGAACCGATCGATCAGAGCTTCGGCATTGCGCTTATTCGGGCGATAGTCGAAGACATCGTGCGCGCCGTACCAATCGATCAACACCCCGTCGATGCCCGAGAGCTTCATCAACAACAGATGATATTCGATCAGATCCGGATCGCTGGAACTATAGGGCCCGATCAGCGGATAATAATGCGCGGCGATCTGTCGCCTGCCGTCTTCATCCACCACATCCGGATCGCGGTTAGCCATGGTCCAATGCAGGCCCCAGTCGCCATTTCCCGAACTCTCCTCGTCTGCAAACCACGGCAGATAGTGCGCATAAACTTTTGTCGGATTGGTCTTGACGACCGCGCCGGAAATACCCGGCGCAGACGCGACCGTATCGCTGCCCCTGGCACAGCTCGCCCACAGCAAAAGGCCGCAGCATAGCAAAAACTCAACTCTCATCGCATCCCCTTTTGCCGACCCGACCGCCATTCTTGCTCCTCGTTACTCGTTGTCCTATCTTGAGCGGTAACCCATCCACAATCTTGCACATCTCCGCCGGGAAAAGCAATGGACCGCCCCAATATCGTCTTTATCATGCCAGAGCCCATCGCCGCCAATCCCGACGACACCCAGCTCATGCGCGCCGCCGGCCGCTCGCGCTCCGGCGCGCCGCGCAAGTCCTGGTACGCGGGGCAAGATGTTTCGTGCGCCGACACCGTCCCCCGCCTAGATGCCCAACTCACCCCCACAATCATGCGCTCGGTCGCCGAGGCCTCCTTCGCCGGGTGCCACTGCACCCATTCGAGCAGCCCGGAGTTCGGCCGCCCCGGTTGGGATCGCACCTACCCGGTGTCCTGGAGTGATCTCTATCCCGATTAGAAAGGACCCACCATGATACCCCTGATCAGTTCCTTGTGCCAAGGCCCACTCGGCGCAGCTCAACTACCCCGTTTCTGGTGGAAAAATCTCCTCCACCAGGCAAAGCAACTCGACCCGAGCTATCCCCACAATAGCGGCGGCCTCGACCGGTGGGTCATCGACGTCCTGGGATTGGACATGGACCAGACCCAAGCCTATCTCTGGAACGAAAAACCCGACTATCTGCAATTCGAAGACTGGGTCCAGGCGCACGGCACCAGCGACCGACCCGCCATCGAGCGCTGGAATAAATCCCTTGCGACCCGCACCCACTTTATCCCCACCAAAATCGACGAGACCTACGGCGATATCGGCTACGACAAAGCCGAAGTCACCGAAGTCGACGCCGTCTTGCTCAACTGCCTGCAGGACTGGCAGCTCTTGCGCCAGAACGACCTCTTGGGCTCCGGTCTCGCAGCGTCCTTCCCGCCGCTTTTGAGCAGCACCGACCTCGGCCCTTTGGGCGTCTGCCAGCTGCCGCGCACCTGGCTCAAGACCTGCCTGCGCGCCAAAGACCTCCTCCACCTCGACTATCCCGACTGCGCCGATGGCAGCCTCGACCAGCGCTGCATCAACACGCTGGAATTGGATCAGGAGAAAACCCTCGCCTATCTGCGCGACAATCTGCCGACCTATCTCGAATTCGAAGCGTGGGTGCAAAAGGAGGGCACCATCGACCCCGAGGCCATCGCCGCATTCAACCAGCGACTTTTAAACCGCGATCACATCCCCGCCAAACTTGAGGATATCCACGGCACACTCGACCGGCCCAACGACGGCACCTGGACTGCAGGCGTGTTGCTCAATCACTTGGAAGATTGGAAATACGCGCATACAACCCTATTGGAAAAATAGAGCTGAACGAGCTTGGATATTCCGTTTAATAGCGTCGAGATCGAACGCGCCGACAGTCATTTCGATACCCTGACCCAACTCTGGGAATAACCTACGACGTCGGGCGCAAAAGCTAAGCAGTCGTCTCAACACACCTGGTGCGCTCCAAGCGCGAGCGAGCCGATCGTGGGCCAGATGCCCAAACAGGGGCCAGATCCCGGCAGTAGCTATTGGGCCACGCCGATCCACGGTTGGCGCCGCGCGACAGCCCGCAGAGCTTTTAAGACGGCTGCTAAGCCACAGCCCCTTTCTGCAAATCCCGCCACCGGCCCTTGAGCCGCTGTTTCCCATTGCGCAGATAAAGCTTGACCGACGCGGTGCTGACGCCCAAAATCCGGGCGATCTGATTGTAGCTGCACCCCTCCATATAACGCAGGGTCAACGCGCGCCGTTGCGCCGTGGGTAAGGTCTCGATACAAAGGTGCAAGGCCTCGGAGGTCTGTCGGCTTTCGTAGTCGGCATCGGGCCCCTCCTCATACGTGCGATGCGCGGCGACGACCTCGCCGAATAGCCGCGTGCGACACTGACGGGACCGCCCCCACGACAGCGCGGTATTGGTCGCCGAGCGCCTCAGCCACACCGGAAAGAGCTGCGGGTGTTGCAGGCGATTGATCTGCTGGAAGGCTTTGCAAAAGACATCCTGGACCAGGTCATCGGCATCGTCGGACTGTTTGACATAGCGCAGGACTTCGCTGTAGACGAGGGGACTATAGCGTTCTATCAATATCCCAAAGGCGCGAGTATCACCATCGCGGGCTCGATGGACAAGGGCACAATCTTGCGGGGACATATGGGACAACTCCTCAAAGTGTTCTATGCATAGTCATTACAATATATAAACTTTGTAATGCGGTGCCCAAGGTCTGCATCGACGAGCGCCAGGCCGGCCAATTGGCCGTCGCCCACCTGCTCGAAACCGGCTATCGCAAGATCTTCTGTCTGCCGGTCTATGGTGCGCGCTGGGAAGAGATCCGTTTTGCAGGTGAAATGCCGCGAAGCCGGCGCGGCATTTCACCTGCCCGACCGGGAAAACTTGGACCTGCTGAGCGAAACCCCCGGCGACTACCACACCCCGACCACACCCGAACGCGCCCAGCTCCACGCCGATATCGCCGACCGCACCATCGGCTTCGACTCAATGCAAAAGGGGGAA
>JAYYUU010000020.1:0-8736 GCA_036343835.1 Candidatus Latescibacterota bacterium
CGGGCCAGTCCTCCAACTCCTGGGCACAGCGCGCGTCCTCCAGCGCCGGGAGCGCGTGCTCGTAGCCGATCTCCAGCGCCGGGAGCGCGTGCTCGTAGCCGATCTCCAGCGCCTCGATACCGGCGAACTGGCACAGCGCCCAATCCGCCGGCTGCACGCGGGGAAGAGGCCGGAAGACAGCCCCAGAGTCAACTGGGCAGTCATAAGCTATACCCGGTATCTGCGGCGATCGCCGCAGGTTTTTTTCGCGTGTTGCAGAAACATCGCTACGATATATTTTCTAATGCGACCGTTTTATATCGATAAGCCCATGACCGCCAACCGCCCACTTGCCATCTGGCTCCTCTCAGTCTCGACCCTCATCGTCGTCCTCATCGTCTACGGCGGCTGGGTGCGGCTGACCCGCTCGGGTCTGTCCATCGTCGAGTGGAATGTCGTCACCGGCGTCGTACCTCCTTTAGGCACCGAGGCCTGGGAGAGCGAGTTCGCCAAATACCGGCAGACGCCCGAATACCAGATCGTCAACTACGGGATGCAACTCGACGAGTTCAAGTTTATCTACTACATGGAATTCGGCCACCGCCTGCTCGGTCGGGTGGCGGGCCTGCTCTTCGCGGTGCCGCTATTTTACTTTCTCTTTCGTCGCACACTGCCCCGCGCCCATATCCCGTCTTATCTGGGGATCGGCCTGCTCTTCGCCCTCCAGGGCCTGGTCGGCTGGCTGATGGTCAAGAGCGGTCTCAGCGACCGACCGCAGGTGAGCCACTTGCGCCTGACCCTGCACCTGAGTTGTGCCCTGGCCCTGTTGGCGGCTTGCCTCTGGCGGGCCTTCGACTACCTATCGCCGCCCACTGCCCCGGACGTGCCCCGCACCATCCGCCGGCTCTGCGTCGGGCTCTTTGCCGCCGTCTGCCTGCAGATCGCCGCCGGCGGCCTGGTCGCCGGGCTCAAGGCCGGCCACGTGGCGGATACTTTCCCCAAGATGTTCGGTGCCTGGATACCCGCAGGGCTGTGGGCGCTGCAACCGCCGCTGATAAACCTGCTCGACAACGCCGCCACCGTCCACTTCCAGCACCGATTTTTTGCCTTTGTAGTGCTGGGCTTGGTGCTGGCGCTCTACGCCGCCGCCCGCCGCGCAGCTCCCCATCTCAAAACCGCGGTCCTATGGGTCCTCGGCCTGATCGCCGTCCAGATCGGCCTCGGCATCGGCACCATCATCCTGCACGTGCCGCTGAGCCTGGCTTCGCTACACCAGGCGGTGGCCGTAGCTCTTTTCGCCGCCACCCTCTTCCTCTGCCATTGCGCCTACATGAGCAAATCGCCAGCCGCAAAAAAGTCGTCCAGCCCTCTGGCGATATTACCCTCCATCAGCAAATAACCTCGACCATTGGGATGCACCGGGTCGAACATCAGCTCCTCGCGCCACCAGATATCCTCGAAAATGTACAGGAGGAATCGGGCAGGACGCAGTTGCCATCGAAGGGAAAGATCTTACAACCCGACCCGAAGGTCAGGCTCGTACCCAACGCCACCACCGTCTGTCCCTCGCGCCATTCGACGACGGCCGCCTGCGGCGCGGAGAGTGGGTTGTCCGCCCCATCGTCACCACAGGCGGCGACGAGCAGCGCGACGAGCAGCGCGGCGCGTTTCACGCCGCTAGGCCCTTGAGTTTGGCGATGCGGGTGCAGGACGCGTCGATGCGACCCTCGTCGATACGCCCCTCTGCGACCAAGCGGCGAATACAGGCGCAGACGCGGGGCACTGCGTCCTCCTCGTAGAGCGTATTATTGGCCAGCACCACGATGTCGACTCCGGCCATCAGCGTCCGTTCGACCGCAGTCTCGAGCCCGTAGTGATTGGCGACGGCACCCATCTGCACATCGTCGGTGATAACGACTCCGTCATAGTGCAATTCGCCGCGCAACAGGTCGCCGATAGCCGCCTGCGACAACGTGGCCGGGAAGTCGGGGTCGAGATTGCGGTTGAAAACGTGCGCGGTCATTATCGCGTCGGCCAGCCCCGCAGCAATCAATTCGGCATAGGGCTCGAGTTCGACGCGAGACCAGGTCTGGGTCACGTCCACCAGATCGAAATGCGAGTCATCGGCCGCCGAACCGTGCCCGGGGAAGTGTTTGAGCGTACAGGGCACGCCGTACTGGCGGTGGCCCTCGACAAAGGCCCGGGCGTGCTGGACGACCTCGGCTGGGTCGGCGGAGAAGCAGCGTTCGATACCGCCGATGACCGGGCTTTGCGGGTTGAGATTGAGATCGACGACCGGCGCCAGGTTGAGGTTAAAGCCCAGCTCCACCAGCGCCCGGGCGGTCTCGGCCGCCGCGCGGCGCGTCTGCTCGGGATCGCCACCCGCGCCCAACGCCTGCGCCGAGGGCAATGGGGGGAAATCGACGGCCTCGCGCAACCGCCGCACCTGCCCTCCCTCCTGATCGACGGCCACCAGCAGCGGCTTGGCCGCCGCCTCTTGCAAGGTGCCGATCAATGCGCGGACCTGCGCGGCCGATTGAATCTTGCGCTCGTCACTTGCCAGCGGCACATCGCAGTCGAAGAGCACCACTCCGCCGAGGTGGTGCCGGCGGATATCGCGGATGATGGGATCGTCGGGGTCGGCCGTCAGACCGCGAAAACCGGCCATCAGCAGTTGCCCGATCTTTATATCGAGTTCCATCAGTCTTTGTCGCGGCGCAAAAACGAGAGCCCGCCAAAGCCGCTGATAATGGCCATATAATAGCCGAAGTCGTACCACCAACCCGCATTGTAGATTTCGTAAATGCGGATTTTCGATTTAAAAAATCCGACCACCAGCGAAATCGGGGCGATCCAACCGTGCCAGATACCCGAGAAGAAACCCGCCGGATCGGCGCCGCTGCTCGCGCCATCGCCGGGCATGCACCCGGAGAGGAGCAACAATATCGGTAGGAGAACTATTAGCCGCCGCATCAGACCGCCTCGTAGCGATTGATAATCTGCGTTTCGAACCCGCCATCGCCGGCGATCCGCCGCACCGCAAACGATATTTTATTCTCCGCGTCGAGAGCGTCCCAGAGGCCGGCGGGATCGTCGAGGGACAAGAGATAGGGCGTGCCTGCGAACGAGGGCAGCGGGTCGCCGTCGCCGGCATAGGTGGTGATGGCATAACCATAACCCGGCTCGATGCAATCGAAGCGAAAAAAGTGGCGTTCGCTGCGCTCGGGGTCGAAGGGGCTGGCCACGAGAATCGACAACCAGGCCTCGGCGGCGGCGAGGTCGGCATAGCCCGAAATCCGCGGCGTGTAATTGGGTGCGTCGGGCTCGTGCAGCCAGCCGGCCAAACTCTCGGCGAAACCGCGCCCGGCAGCAAAGCCGTCGTAGATATCGTCGGTCTGGACCCCATTGCTGACGATATAGCGCCGGCCGCAGACCCGCATGGCATTGTAGATGATCAGCGAAGGGTCTTCCACCTTGGACGGGTCGGCCGCCTCGGTCCGCAACAAGTCGCCGTCGCCGACGAAAAAGCGATTGCGGCTATGGTCGCTGCGCCCCATGATCCAGTAGACCTGAATCCACTCGCCGTCCGGGCCCCGGCCGATGACAATGCCCCGACCCGGATAATAGTTTTCGACCAGCCGCTCCCGCAAATTGGCCGCCGCCCATTCTCGCACCATAGCGCTAGATTCTCCACTATTTGCCGTGTAGCAAAATAGTATAGGACAACATCGCGACCAACGAAAGCGCACCGGCGTCGGCCATTTTGCACAGCCGACGCCGGCGCGGTCGATCGAGATCAGCCGTGGCTGTCTGCGACGGCGATATAGGTTATCGGGGGGGTGTGCTTCTTGAAGTGTTGGCGGGTCTCCGGCGCCAGGCGGCGAAAGACCTGCGGCGTGAGCGCCAGGCCATTGGCGGGCAGCAGCGCGGCGATATTGACCGCGTGGCCAAAGAGGTCGAAGCGCTGGTCGTCGCGGGTGCCGATCAGCCCGCAGAACACCGGGCCGAAATGGACCTTGATCGCGTGGCGGCAGGGCTTGTCGCGGGCGGCGAAGAACTGGTCGCCTCGCTCTTTGAGCGCGCGCAGGGCCAACACCCCGGCATCGATCCCATCATCTGGAAAGACCAATAGTGCCGCGTCGCCGATGAACTTGACGACCTTGCCGCCGCCAGCAGCAATGACATCGCCGACGAGCTCATAATACTCGGTCATCAGGGCGAAGATTTCCCCTTCGCTCTGACCCTGGACGACGCGCGTAAAGGCGCTGAGATCCGAAAAGGCCACCAGCACATCGCGCTGCTGGGGGGCCTGAATTGCGTCAAATGCGTTCATCGGTACTTCTCCTTGTCGTAGATGGATTTAACAGCGGTCCGCATATCCGCCAGTAAAAGGAAAATCGCCAGCCCGTGCGTCTGGCAGTTTTGCTCTTAAATAGGGCACTCAGCTCCTTGCGCTAGGGCGTGTCTGAAAAGTCCAATCTGGCCATCGCGTCAGCACCCTCGCAGTGGAAGCCAAAAACACTTTCGCCGCTGGTTATGCCCAGGCCAGCTGATAACCCAAAAAAATAGGACCGATGCCCTTTTCTCGGCTGGGGAACACCGAAAAAAGGACACCGGCCCCGCGTATTGAGACAGAGGTTGGCCTACTTGCTGCGCTTCAGCACGGGTAGTCCATTTTTGCTTTCGGACACCTCGTAGCCATCCGGCACGGCGTCAAGGGACCCTTCCTTCTCATTCTTGGCGAAAAAGTAGATCGTCTGCGAGTTTCCATTCTTAAGTGTCGTAACCAAGGTGTGCAAAATATACGTAGACCCCTTGGAATTCGTATATGAAAAAGCCATAAATATCTCCTTATTTGTATGAGCGAGATACACCGACATCGCACAAATCGCACAAATCGCATCCGCACGACGCGCGACTTCATTCTGAGGAGGGGGGAGGCTTTCTTACAAAGCTAGACGATCCGACCAAAATCGCAACAACTTTTATTGTTGACCCCCTTATCTACCAAGGGTCCATGTGGAGTTCACCACCTACCAAGACGACTCTTGACTATGGATTATCAATAACGTAAACTATATATTTCTCTGTCTTTAGGGCGCAATAAGACCGCGTGAGAAGCCACTTTTTCAAATCGTTGTCAACGAATATCGCAGAGAATCAGGAGTAGTACATGGGCAATTTCAGCGTCGAGGTCCGATCGGACGAACCCTTTGAAAAAGCGTTGCGGCGCTTTAGTCCAAAATCCGCAAAACCGGCCTGTTGCGCGACTTGAAAAAACGGCGTTTCTACACCAAACCCTCTGTCCAGAAGAAGATCAACCGCCAAAAGAGCATTCGCCGGCAGCAAAAGGCCGCCCGGATGGCCGAGACCGGTTTTGTCCGTGGAGCGCGCGGTGGTGTCGATGAACGCGGTGGTGCCGGTGGACGCGGTCCGCGTTAGACTCAGATTACCTGGTTAGTTTTTAGTACCCGCAACTCTGTTGTCAGTGTCGTTCAAGCCGCAAGGCCAGCCCGGAACGCCCTGGCTCAACGCAATTAGGAGGTAATCCTATATGTCCGAACGTCAAAATGGCTCCGTCAAGTGGTTTGACAGTTCCAAGGGATTTGGTTTTATCCAGCGCGAAGGACAGGACGATGTCTTCGTCCATTATAGCGCCATCCGCGGCGAAGGCTTCCGCTCTTTGGAGGAAGGACAGCAGGTCGAATTCGTGACTGTCGACAGCCCCAAAGGCCTCCAGGCCCGGGATGTAACCGTCGTCGGCGCCGCCCCCGAAGCAGCGGCGCCGGAAGAGGCCCCAGAGACCCCAACACCAGAATAGTCCTGCAAATCGCAACGACCTCGAAAAGCGCGGTACGCTTCGGTGCACCGGCTTTTCCATGCCCATTTCAACGGGTCTGAAAAAACTCCACGACCTCGCCACAGGGGCCCTTGAAAAAGGCGGTCGTCACGCTCAAAGAGCCCAGATCCACGTCCTTGGGCTCTACCGTAATCTCGTATCCGGCCGTGCGCACGTGCTCGGCAGCGGCTCGGGCGTCGGCTGCGGCCAGAGCAAAGTGGGTCACGGGATCGTTGGGACTCTCGTTCCCATCTGCGGGGGATTCCGCCGTCGGGGCAAAGAGTTCCACATGGCTGCCATCACCAGTGTCCAGCAGCATGATCTGGCGTTCGGGAGAACCGAATTCGGCAACGATTTTCATCCCCAGCACATCGCGGTAGAGGCGCAAGGATGCTTCCCAATCGCGCGTCTGCACCGCCACGTGGTGCATCCCACAACCGGCGATTATGGCATTTTTGTCTCCGAGTGGCATAGCCCCTCATCCTTTCTCTTTTAGTGGATTCAAACAGCCTACAAGGTCAGCCGCTACCCCCTTCGCAGCAAGACAGATCGCTCTTGCCCAAAACCGCCGCTACCCCGTCTTTTGAAGCAGGCGGAAACCTGGAGTGAAGATGGAGTACCACTGGGAAAAAACACTTCGCGGCATCGCACTTGGCCTGGCCCTGTGCAGCAACGCCGCTGGTGCCGATTGGGGCTTGCGGGCGGGGAATCTCTACGGGGCGACTGAACTCGATGACGGCCCTGGTTTTGGCCTATCCGGCTTCGTCCGCCAAACGCTGTCCCCCCGCTACCGGGCCGAGTTGGGTAGCGGCTATGGTCGGCTGCGCGGCGCCGACTACACCACCGACCTCGTCGCCGCCGAGGGCCGCCTGCTCTACGCCCTTGGCCGGGGTCGTTATTGGAGCGCCCACCTCTACGGCGGAGTGGGTTTGCTCCGCTACGACCTGGCGACCTCGCCCCCCCAAACCACAGCCGACGCCGCGGCCATCGGCTGGGGCGCCACCACACCATTCGGCATCGGTTTCCAGCGACCGCTAGGACCGGGCAGGGCCCTGGATCTGCACTTCGGCTACACCTATACGCTGCGCGACGATCTCAACCGCGCGATCCTCGTCAAGGGCAATGACGGCATCTGGACGCTGAGCATCGGCCTGGTCTTCGGCGACGTCGGCTACCGCGTCCCCCTGCCGCAACTGCGACAAGTCGCAGCAAAACCCGCTGCGACCAACAGAGCGGTCAGCGCCCCCGGGCCCGACCGCGACGGCGACGGCCTCAGCGATCGCGACGAGCAGCTGCGTTACTACACCAATCCGATCATGCCCGACAGCGACGGCGACGGCCTCGACGACCGAGAAGAAGTAGAAGTCTACGGCACCGATCCCAACCGCCTCGACAGCGACAATGGCGGGGTCCGCGACGGCGACGAAATCGCCCGCGGCGCCGATCCCTTAGACCCCGGCGACGACTTCGTCCCGAGCGCGATCCTCGAAGAGGAACCCCAACCCGTCGCCGCGCCGGTCAACCGCCCCTTGCCCACGGTCTTTTTCCCGACCGGAGGCGTGGTGCTGGTCCGCGACGCGCGCGCCAATCTCGATCGCGTCGCCGTCTATCTGCGGCAATATCCGGCCAGGGTCCTCGAATTGCACGGCCACTCCGACAGCGTCGGCGCGCGCACGACCAACTTGCAGCTTTCGCGCCGGCGCGCCGAAGCGGTGCAGGCCTATCTCATCGGCCTCGGCATTGCCCCCCAACGCCTCAAAGTCCGCGCCATCGGCGAGAGCCATCCCATCGCCTCCAACGCCACCGAGCAGGGCCGCCTCAAAAACAGACGCGTCGAGCTAGTGCCCCGCTAAGCAATCGCCAACTGCGAAAAACGCGCGACCGTCGCCGCCAAATCAAAACCGTATACCGCCCGGTTTGCCGCAACGACCCGCGCGACCTTTGCCGCCGGCAGCGCCCCGTCGCCACAATACGCTCCCACCAGCGCGCCCGCAATCCCCGCATAACAATCGATATCGGCATAGCGCCGCCAACACCCCTCCTCGTCGAGATCCCCCTGATTCACCGCCACCTGTAACGCCAGCCAGGGATCATCGGGATGCGCCAGCAGCACCGCGCAGGCGATGGCCAGTGCCCGATAGGGATCAAAGACGCTAAAATGACGCAAAGCCAACGAGAGAACCTCCGCCAATTCCCCCCCCTGCACACCCGCTGCCTTTGCCCATAACACCGGCAGTTGCTCCCCGACCAACGGAGCGCCAAAATACCCGCCCAACCGCAATGGATCCAACGCCAGAACTTCCCCAATTAACACCTCCGGCCCCATCCCCCCCAGCGCCGCCGCCTGCCCCGCCGCCAATAGCGCCGTGGCCTCGCGCGCAGAGCCCACATCAAAAAAAGCCGCCCGATACGCCGCCCGATACGCCGCCTCGGGATCCCCCGCAAAGAGCAAACCAACCGATGGCAACGCCAACAACCCCGCCATCGTCGGATAGTTAAGCCCAATGCTCCGCGTAGCCAATGCCGCGGGCGGTACCCCTGGATAACGCGGCGACTCCTCCCCCAGACAACCGCGACTAACCCCCTCCCACATCTCAAACTGCCCCCGCGCCAATTCGTCGTAGTCTGAAAAGAAATCCCCCGGCCGCTCATAGACATCCAACAACCGCCGCGCCACTTCCCGATCGGTGGGCATCCGCCCCAATTCAACCGCCAGTTCCATAAAGAGATAGTTATAGCGCACATCGTCGGTCCCGGTCCCCGCCGGCGTTTCATCCCTCCACACCCCATGCGGCCCAATCTCCCCCTCAAAAGAATACAGCTCCCCAATCCACTTCTCCCCCGTGCGCTTTTCCACGGCGTCTACTGGCGCAAACTCAAATGGCGCGCCCAAAGCATCCCCCAAAGCCTGAGCCAAC
>JAYYUU010000021.1:0-23894 GCA_036343835.1 Candidatus Latescibacterota bacterium
GCCGAGCTGCGCTTCGACGGCGTCGGTACCCAGAAAGTCGAAAGCGCGCTCTCAGAACAATTTCCCGGGATTCGCGTTATCCGCATGGACGTCGACACCACCGGGTGGAAGGGCGCCCACGACCAGCTGGTCGAGCGCTTCCGCCGCGGCGAGGCCGACGTACTCTTGGGCACCCAGATGGTCGCCAAGGGGCTGGACTTTCCCGAAGTAACGCTAGTCGGCGTCATCTCCGCCGACACCGGCATGCACTTGCCCGACTTCCGCGCCTCCGAGCGCTGCTTTCAGCTATTGACCCAGGTCGCCGGCCGCTCCGGTCGCGGCCAGATCGCCGGCGAAGTCGTCATCCAGACCCTATTGCCCGATGACGAGGCACTGCGCTCGGCCTCGCGCCAGGATTACGCGACCTTTTCGCGCCGCGAACTCGCAGAGCGACGCCAGTCGGGTTTCCCCCCTTTCGGCCGCCTGATGGTCTTGCGCTGGAGGGGCACCGACGAGGACGAGGTCACCAAGGCGGCGCAAAGCGGCAGCGCCGCCCTGCGCCAACGCCTCGACACGCAGGCGTTGCTACTCGGCCCCGGCCCGGCCCCCCTGGCCCGTCTGCGCGGCCACTACCGCTGGCAAGCCCTCCTGCGCGGCGAATCGGTCCGCCACCTGCACGAGATCGTCGCCGGCGCGCTGCCCGATATGCGGGCGGCGGCCAAAGACCACGCCACTGCTTTTGCAATCAATGTCGACCCCCTGACCATGATGTAGGGAGCTCCGTCCACTTATGCTCTTGTTCAGCATCGTTGCACTTATGTTTTTGGCCTTGCCCACCCAGGCCCAGCTCAAAGGCGCCGAATGGCAGGCCTACACCAGCATGCGCAATATCAACAAGCTGCTGGTGCACCAGGATGCGGTATGGGCCATTACCTCCGGCGGCGTCCTGCGCTACGACCAGCAGCAGCAGTCCTACAATCGCTTCACCCGTCTCGACGGTCTGCCGGGCAACCGCATTTCGAGCCTGGCCGTCGACGCCAATGGCCATCTGTGGTTCGGCACCCTCTTCCAAGGGTTGAGCCGCTACCGTCCCGAGGAGGATCGCTTCGATCCGCCTTTCTTCGACTTCCTCAACCTCGGCATCAACGCGCTCGAACCGTACCAGGACCGCATCTTTGTCGGCAGCGAACGCGGCGTCAGCGCCTTTCTCACCGACAAGGAAGAGGTCAAGGAAACCTACCGCCAGCTCGGTCACCTGGCCAAGGACACCGAGGTCAAGCACCTCGTGGTCTTCGCCGGCCACCTGTGGGTGGGAACCGTCGGCGGGCTCGCCTGGGCCGATCTCGACCAACCCAACCTCCAGGACCCCAACAGTTGGAGATCATCGACGCTGGTGAGCAGGGTGCGCGACTTGCTGGTCCACCAGGACACGCTCTTTGTCGCCTCCTCGCGCAGCGTCTGGCATATGTTGCCCGACTTCTCCCGCCCCGAACAGGACTTCTCCGATGCCAATATCGTCTCGCTGGGCCTCCTCGAAGGGCAATTGACCTGCGCCTCCCGCGACGGTCGTTTCTTTCGGCGCGAAAGGGCCTTGAGCTGGCGGCGGATCAGCGCGCAGGGCATTGGCGACGCCGCCGACCTCTCGGACGCGGCAGGCCCCATGTGGGTGGCCAGTTCGAGTGGTTTGCGGGTCATGGGCGCCGACTCACCGCCACCGCCGCGCGAGCCCAAGGGCAATTTCTTCTTCGACATCACCAAAACTGCCGACGACCACATCTGGGTCGCCTCGGTGCCCAAAGACAACCTGCCCGCTTACGGGCTCTACCAGTTCGACGGCGAGGGCTGGACGACCCACACCCTCAAGACCAACCTCGCCTCCGAGACCGTCACCGCAGTCGAAACCGATGCCAATGGCCTACTGTGGGTCGGCAATTGGGGCCGGGGCATTGACGTCCGCGACACCACCGGCACCTGGCGGCGCCTCAACGCTGCCAACTCGGCGCTGGAGGGCATCGGCGGCGGCAATTTCGTCGCCGTCAGCGATATCGACCGCGACGACGAGGGACTGATGTGGGTTGGCTCTGTGCTGGTAGGGCTGGTGGTCATGGATGCCTGGAAACCCAGCCAGGCATTGCTCTACGACCAGGAGACCATCAAAGCGGTACGCGATATCAACAAAATCGACATCGGCCCCGACCGGCTAAAGTGGATCGCCACCCCCCGCGACGGCTTTATCCTCTTCGACGATGGCGGCACGCCCTTCGCAAAGGGCGACGAATCGGGCGTGGTCTTCAACACCCTCACCCACCCCGACCTGACCAGCGACCGCGCCAGCGATATCCTCGCCGATCGCTCCGGCCGCGTCTGGGTCGCCACCGACGGCGGTCTCAACGCCGTGCGCGGCACCTATAGCCGCGAGGACGAGCATTTCGCAGTTGAGAATTGGACCGTGTACAATGCCATCAACGGACTGCCGACCAGCGTCGCCACCGCCCTTGCCGAGGACAACCGCGGCAATATCTGGGTCGGCACCGAAGACGGTCTGGCCAGGATCGGCACCACGGGCCTGGTCGAATTCGTCCTCAATACCACCAATAGCGGCCTGGTCGACAATCGCATCAACTCGCTCTACTTCGATGCGGACAATGGCGAGTTGTGGATCGGCACCCTGGACGGTCTGAGCCGCTTGCAGATCGGCGGCAAGCAGGGCGCCGACGCGCTTGAAGCCCAGACCTATCCCAATCCATTTCTCGTCGGCACGCGCGGCGCGCAATTGACCCTCGTCGATTTGCCCCTGGGCGCCACCGTGCAGATTTTCACCGCCGTCGGCCAGCCCGTCCGCCGCATCGAGGGCACGCCGGGCCAGGGCACGGCCAGCTGGGACGGCCAGAACGACTCGGGCTTTCTCGTCGGGTCGGGCATCTACTACTTCGTCGCCCGCGACGAGGCCGGCAATGCGGTCAAGGGCAAATTCGCCGTGATCAACGGCCGCTAAGCGATGCGCCGTATCCTGCTTAGCGCCTGGTTCGCCGCGCTACTCACGACGGCGGCCCAGACCCAACCGCTCTTCACCATCGCCCGCTTGCAATACGAGGGCGGGGGCGACTGGTATAGCGACCCCTCCTCGCTGCCCAATCTATTGCGCTTCCTCAAAGAGCACACCCAGATCGATGCCGCCGAGGAGGAGGCGCGGGTTAAAATCATGGATGAGGAACTCTTCTCCCATCCCTATCTCTACATGACCGGACACGGCAATATCGCCTTTGCCACAGCGGAGGTGGCGCGGCTCCGACACTACCTCGAAGGCGGCGGCTTCCTCCACGCCGACGACAACTACGGCATGGACGAGAGTTTCCGCCGCGAGATGCACAAGGTTTTTCCCAATGCCGAATGGGTCGAACTACCGCCGGATCACCGCCTCTTCAGTTGCCATTTCAAGTTGCCCGACGGGCTGCCCAAAGTCCACGAGCACGACGGCAAAAGACCCCAAGCCCTCGCGCTCTTCATCGATGAGCGACTGGCCGTGCTCTACACCTACGAAGCCGATCTGGGCGATGGTTGGGAGGACCCCCACGTGCACGACGACCCGGAGGAAAAAAGGCTGGCCGCGCTCAAAATGGGCGCCAATATCGCGGTCTGGGCGCTGAGCCATTAAAGCCGAATGGTCCCAAGGCCATAACCGGTGGCTTAAAGCCCTTCCTCGACGAGCATATACGCGTCGACCGGCAAGCCGATCACCCGCTGCACTCCGCCGCCCGGCCAGTGGATATGCAGCGAATCGGCCGTGACCGCCCCCAGACCGAAATGCACGCGCCGATCCCCGCTACCTAAGAAACTTTCGCCGCAGAGCACGTCTCGCCGCTGTTGCCGCCCACCGCTCCACAGATAGACCCTGGCCCCGATGGCCTCGCGATTTCTCGACCGACTCACCAGGCGCACTCCGAGCCAATGGTGCCCGGTATCGGTCCGGTTGTGCAAAAGGGAAGGCCGACCGTTGAGGTTGGTGACGAAGAGGTCGAGGCGCCCGTCGTCGTCGAAGTCGCCCGCCACCACGCCGCGACTGACCGCCCTCGCCTCCCCCAACTCGACGAGACTGAAACGATCGCCCTCGTTGGCGAAGAGGTGGTTGGTTTGGGCATAGGTCGCGCCGCCGCCGGGCCGTTCGATCTGGGGATAGACGTGGCCATTGGCGACGAAGAGGTCCTGGTCGGCGTCGTTGTCGTAGTCGAGGAAAACCGCCCCAAACCCCACCAAGGGCAGGCTGACGCGGCCCAAACCGGCGGCAAAACTCATATCCGCAAAGGACCCATTGCCCCCGTTGTGGTAGAGGGTGTTGTAATCGTCCTCGAAGTTGGTGACCAGCAAATCCCCATCGCCGTCGTTGTCGTAGTCGCCCCACGCCACGCCCATCCCGGCCTGGGCCAGACCCGTTTCGTTAAGCGCGGCGTTGGCCTGTAACCCGACCTCGACAAAGGTCCCGTCGCCCTCGTTGCGATAGAGGAAATTGGGCGTCGAGTCGTTGGCGATATACAGATCGAAATCGCCGTCGTCGTCGATGTCGACGAAGAGCACCCCGAAGCCGTAGCCGGGCTCGTGCTGGCCGAGACCGCTCGCCCGGGTGATATCGCTGAACGCGCCGTCGCCTTCGTTGCGGTAGAATGCGTCGGGCACGGCGGGCAGACTCAATGGGCCGACGAAGACGTTCCGCCCCTTCCACTGGGTCCCCAGGGGACGGATCGCGTCCGGATCGAAATCGACGTAATTGGCCACGTAGAGATCCAGGTCGCCGTCGAGATCGGCATCCCCCATCGCCGCGCCAGTACTCCACACCGGCAAGGCCACCCCCGCCCGGGTCGTCGCGTCGGTAAAACTCTTTTGCCCGTCGTTGCGGTAGAGGATATTCTCCGCAAGACAGGTGATATACAGGTCCTGGTCGCCGTCCGAATCGTAATCCGCGCTCAACGCCCCCATGCCCCAGCCGCGACCCTCGACTCCGGCCGTCGCGGCGATATCGGCAAAACCATCGGCCCCGTCGTTGCGGTAGAGGGCGTTGCCGGCGCCGCGGCCCGGATTATCCAACCTGGCCCCGTTGACCCAGTAGATATCCAGATCTCCGTCGCCCTCGGCGTCCAGCAGCGCGGCGCCACCGCCCTTGGCTTCGACGATATAGCGCTTCTCCGGGCCGCCGCCGGTGTGGGGGCGCGTCAGCCTCCAGGCGGGGGCCATATCGACAAAGGGAGTTTGCGCGGTAGCCGGGGCAGATGCCTCGGGGGCAGGCTGGGTACAGGCGATCGCACCCAACGAGATGCCAGCCCAACAAACCGCACCCACTCGAACCGAAAACGCGTTAGCTTGCACCATCACTACTCACAATACTGCTCCAACGGCCACTATTCGCCAAGCTCTGCCTCACCCCAAAAAGCGGTCCAGCACATTGGCCGTGATCCGCGAGATATGCTCGTCCACCGGCAGCGCGCTCGGATAGGAAATCGACCCGACGGAAAATACCTCTCCCCCGCTCGCGGTCCGGTGGTAGACCATCTCGGCGCCGCCCTCGTCGGGGTTCAGACCCGTGGCCAGAAGTTCGGTATTGGCCGGAGACCTGGCCGTGATCTTGTCGGTCTCGTGCCCCGAGGCTCCGCCCGGACAGCGCATATGCAGGCAGTGCTCGCCAAAGAGATCGCCCTCTTTCAGCCCCGTGCCGGCGAAGACCCAGTGGTCGGGCACAAGCGCCCGATACGGCGCGCCGGTCATGATCCCGGTCTCCGAACACGCGACTCCCAGCAAACTGGCTTCGGACTCGTAGTAGAGGTCGAAGCGGCTCTCCTTGCCGATTTTCTGCATCTGGCTGAAGCCGCCGCCCTGGTCGCCGTTGCGCACCACCATGGCGTGCCCGTCGACGAACTCGACGGCGCAATTGAGGCCATTGCCGCCCAGGTACACCAGCTTGCCGCCGCGCGCGAAGACCCACTCCTTGAGCCGGTGGTACATCTCGGCCGACCAGTACTCGGGGTGCGCGCTGATGGCGAGGATCTTGTACTGGTCCAGATCCAACACCCCGGCGTCGAACTGGGTCTCGGCGTAGAGGTCGTAGGCGTAGCCCTCGCGCTCGAGCCAGCCCAAAAGGCGCCACTCGGCCGGGGCCACGTGGCAATTGGCACGCCCCTCGATCGGATCGGTGATCCGCTCGCCCGCGGCGATCGAGTTGAGCGGCTCGGGTCGGTCGAAGGAGAGCGGCGGGTACTCGGGCGCGCTGAAGAGCAGGTGGCGGGGGTCGGTGTAGCGCGAAAGCTCCAGCCGCGCGTTGACCGTCGGCACGGGGGGAAAGCCGTCGGCGTGGATATAGTTCGAACGCCCGCCGAAATTGTTGTAGGCATTCCAGTTGATATTGGCCGCGAGCACCGCGATATCGGCACTCGGGGTTCGCGGGGCGACGATCCAGGGGAAAGAGCAGAAAGCCCCGGACTCGCCCCGGGCGTGGAGATAGTACAGCCCCGAGTGCTCCGGCGCCGTCAGATACTGCTTGTGGGTGGGGCTGGTATAACCCTGAGAATTCCAGCGGATGCCCGTCTGGGTATAGTCGCCATCGGGGGTGACCTGCATCGTCGCCCGCGGCCCGTGCTCGTCGTACCAGCCGACGGGCCGCACCAACTCCTTTTCCCAGCCATAACGCCACAACTCCAGCTTGTAGGCCTCGACCGCGTGGACGCGGAATTCGGCCTGTTCTCCGCTCCGCACCCACTTGGGCCACATATAGCCCAATAGCCCGTCGCGCAACAGCCGGAACTGGTAGGGCTCGTCCGTCGGCAGCGCCAACGGCACCCGTTTCGACCCATAACCTGGCTTGTAGAGGATCGCGGTATAGGTCCCCGGCTCGAGCTCGGCGTATATCGCCCCGGAAGCCCGCGACCGCACCTCGTGCGACCCCGCTGCGCCGATGAACTCCAATAGCACTTCTGGCAGCGCCACGTAGCGCTCGTCGCTGACATAACCGATTAACATAAGCTCTCCTATGGTATCCTCAACTGGTGGACTTTCAATTGCTCCTTAAGCGGCACCTGTAACCAGGCCGTACGCTGTAGAATGTGCGCTTGCGCAAAAACATCAGATCAATTTAAGCAAAATCCCGCCCGCACATCTCGCAATTTTGCTCTCGATGCGAATTTGATAGATTAAGGGCGCATTTCGCGCGCAAAACGCGCCATCGAGACCGACCGCGCAACCGGTGGACACGCGGGACGGCGGGAATGCGACGTCTACGGCGGGGTCGTCCACCTAGCATTCGCGGAGTTGATCCCATGCCCATCCGGCGATTCCTCGCAGGACTCTACAGCCTACTATTAGCGGCGCAAGCGGCGCCTGGCTTCGCCGACGCAGCGGTGGTCTTGGTGCCCGCCGGGCCCTTCACCATGGGCATCGACCATCCCCGGGCCACAGACGAAAGGCCCAGCCACCAGGTCTTTCTGAGCGCTTTCTCCATCGATCGCCACGAAGTCAGCAACGCCCGCTTCGCCGCCTTTGTCGCGGCCACCGGCTACCGGACCGCCGCCGAAAACGCCGCCGCCACCGAACGCGAGGACGGAATCAACTGGCGCCAACCGCACGGGCCGGGATCGCCCGCCGCGCCCGACCATCCCGTAGTCTACGTCAGCTGGCGCGACGCCGACGCCTACTGCAGCTGGCGCGGCGGGCGGCTGCCCACCGAAGCCGAATGGGAGAAGAGCGCCCGCGGCGGCGACGGCCGGCTCTGGCCCTGGGGCGCCGACTTTGCCGCCGGTCGGGCCAACTTTTGGGGCGCGGAGGACGGCTACGCGGGGCTGGCGCCGGTCGGCTCTTTCCCCTCGGGCCAGAGCCCCTACGGCGCGCTCGACCTAGCCGGCAACGTCTGGGAGTGGTGCGCCGACTGGTATGGCGCCGACTATTACGCCACGGCCCCCGCCAAAGATCCGCAAGGGCCCGCGGCGGGACGTTTCAAGGTCCTGCGCGGCGGCTCGTGGATCAACCCCGGACCCGCGCTGCGCAGCATCAACCGCTTCGAAGTCCTGCCCGTAGAACGCAGCCCCTATATCGGCTTCCGCTGCGCCCGTTCGCCGTGACCCGCAGCGCCTGCGTCTGCTGCGTCCTAGTGGCCCTGGCCGCCTGCGCCCCCGAGCCGCCCGTCGCGAACCGACCAGCGCCAGACCCCGTGCGCTTCGCCGACGTCACCGCGACCGCCGGCTTGGGCTTCCAGATGCGCTCGGGTGGTCGGGTCAAAAACTATATCGTCGAATCCAAGGGCGGCGGCGGTGCCTTCCTCGACTACGACAACGACGGCTGGCTCGACATCTACCTGGTCAACGGCTCGCGGCTCGGAGGCTATCCCGATTCGGTCGCGGCCCCGACCAATGCCCTCTACCGCAATGGGGGCGACGGCACCTTCCAAGACCACACCCAGACGGCGGGCGGCGGCGACGCGGGCTGGGGCATGGGCTGTGCCGCCGCAGACTACGACCAGGACGGCGACCTCGACCTCTACGTGACCAACTACGGCCCCAATGTCCTCTACCGCAACGAGGGCGACGGCACCTTCCGCGACGTCGGCCAGGCGGCGGGCGTCGCTCTCGCGGGCTGGAGCACCGGCGCGACTTTCGGCGACTACGACCAGGACGGCGACCTCGATCTTTACGTGGCACAGTATCTGGACTTTGCACCCGAACGCGCACCGCCCCGGGGCGGGATGTGGAAGGGGGTGCTGGTCTTCGCCGGTCCGCTCGGTTTGCCGGGGGCGCAGGACGTCCTCTACCGCAACGAGGGCGACGGCACTTTTCGCGATATCACCCGCCGGGCCAGAGCCGGTAAATTCAAACCCACCTACGGCCTGGGCGCCCTCTTTTGCGACTACGACCAGGACGGCGACCCGGACATTTACGTGGCCAACGACTCGGCGCCCAACTTCCTCTACCGCAACGAGGGCGACGGCACATTCTACGACGTCGGCGTCGAAGCCGGGGCCGCCCTCAGCGCCGAGGGCGGGGCACAGGCCGGCATGGGCATCGCTTACGGGGACTACGACAGAGACGGCGACGGCGATATTTTCGTCACCCATTTCGAAGACGACTACAACACCCTCTACCGCAACCTGGGCGATGGTCGTTTTACCGTCGCCAGCGCCGCCACCGGCCTCGCCGAGCCGAGCCTGCCCCACCTGGCCTTCGGGACCTGCTTCCTCGACTACGACAACGACCAGGATCAGGATCTCTTCGTCGCCAACGGGCACGTCTACCCCCAGATCCGCCACCTGGCCCCCACCGGCTACGCCGAATCCAACCAGCTCTTCCAAAACCAGGGGCCAGCCGCCGCTTACCGCTTCGCGGAAGTCGCGGCTGGAGACCTGGGCCTCCCCAACGTCAGCCGGGGCACCGCCAAGGGGGACTACGACAACGACGGGGACGTCGATCTGCTGGTCTGCAACCTCGACGGACCGCCGGCGCTATTGCGCAACGACGGCGGCAATCAGCGCAACTGGCTGAGCCTGGAGCTGGTCGGCAGCAGCTCCAACCGCGATGGCTTCGGGGCGAGGATCGCCGTCACCACCGGCGATATAGAACAGACCGTCGAACTCACCAGCGGGGGCAGCTTTCTCTCGCACGGCGACGGGCGCGCCCATTTCGGCCTGGGTTTTTACGCAACGGCCGAACGGGTCGAGATCCACTGGCCTTCGGGCCGCGTGCAACGCCTGGCAGACGTGGCCGCCAACCAGATCCTGGTGGTCGCGGAGCCAGCGCCTTGAGCAGGAGGTCTATTCTTCCTCGATGACCATCAGCGCATTCGCCGCGATGGGGCCGGGAACGGCCTGGGTATGGCCGGAGGGCCAGCGCACCTCGACCCGGTCTACCGCGGCAGTGCCGTCCAGGCCGAAGTAGAGCGGCAACAGACTCTGCGAGAGGTAGCCCGATTTGCCGTCGCGTACTTTGGTGTAGCTTTGTCCGCCGGCCTGCACTTTCACCCTGGCGCCCAGACCGTCGCGGTTTGACCGGGTGCCTACCAGAGCGATCTTGAGGAAGCGAATATCCCTTTTCGCGCTCAGGTCGCTGATCAATACCTGCGGCGGCCCATTGAATTCATTGGTGACGATATCCAGGTCGCCGTCGCCGTCCAGATCAAAGATCGCCGAGGAGCGCGACCCCAGCGCGCCCCAGACCTCGACCTGGCCGTCCCGGCCCTCGCAGCGGGGGTGATCGCGGTCGGGCCCATCGCAATCGAGCGCGAACCAGGGTTTGGCGGTCTGGTTGTCGCGGCGCGGCTCAACCCCCAGGATAAACTCGCTATCGAGGAATTTCCTCCCCCGGTCGTTCAACAGCAGGGAATTGACGCCGTAGCGGAACGGGTAATTCATACTCGCAGTGATAAAGAGGTCCTCGTATCCGTCGGCGTTGACATCACCGATGCTCAAACCCCACGGCCAGTAGTTTTCAGCGCCGACCTGGTCGGACACCTCGGCGAAGCCGCCCGCGCCCGTGTTGCGATAGACCCCATTGCCGTAGATACTGAGCCCTGCGCTCAACAGGAAGTCCTCGGAATACCGGACATCGGCTTTTAGCTTCTCTCGCTCCGGTCCGACATCTGTACTCATATCCGAATGCATGTCGGTGAGGATTATGTCCAGATGGCCGTCGTTGTCGTAGTCGAAGACCTTGATGCCCATCGAGCCCCAGGGAGTGCGGGGAAACAGCGCGCGGCTTTTGTCGACGAAATATTCGCCCCTGACATTTTCGTAGTAAGTGTCGTGACCCTGCATGTTCAGGACATAGAGGTCGAGCCAGCCGTCCTCGTTGGCGTCCAGGGGGCTGGCGTCGCCGGACCAGCTGGTGTCTTGCAGCCGCGTTTGCGCGGATACGTCGACAAAGCGGTTGTCGCCCGCGTTCTCAAATAGCACGCTCTGTTCGGTGCGCTCGGGTTTGAGGTGGCCGTGGAAGGCGTCCTCCAGACCGATATAGTACTCGTAGTCGATATCGTGCCGCGGGTCGGCGTTGTAGGTTTTCGCCGGGATGGCCACGTCGGTGGTGTAGTTGCCGACATTGGCGAGGAACAGGTCGAGCAAACCGTCGTCGTCGTAGTCGAAGAACAGCGCGCCGGAAGAATGCCCCTGGTAATCGAGACCGGATGGGGCAGAAATGTCTTTGAATTTGCCCGTGCCGTCGTTTTCAAACAGACGGTTGCCGTCGCGGATCACCGTGACGTAGAGATCGGGGTCGCCGTCGTTGTCGATGTCGGCGAACGACGCGGTGACGCTGATGGTGGCGGAGACGGCAACGCCGGCGGCGGCTGTAATGTCGGCGAACGTGCCATCGCCTAAATTGCGCCACAATTGATTACTACCCGACTGCGTGGTGAAGTACAGGTCGTGCCAACCGTCGCCGTCCACGTCGGCCACCGCGACGCCGTTGCCGTGGTCGTAGTGGATCGGCTGCCAGTGTTTGCCCGACTCGTCGGTGATCTGGTTGCGGAAGCGAATACCGCTTTGTTCGATCCGGTCGAAGAAGGAAAACTGATGGAAGATCTCGAACTGCGCCGCCGCTTGGAGTTGGGCTGCCTTGCGGCTTTCCAGCCACGGCGGGTCGGCGATCGCGGCGGGGATATACAACGGTCTGGGGCCTTGCACCCCGACCGCGACTGCACCGCAGGCGGCGATCAGTAATAGGCATAAAATCCGTGGCGAGGGTCGGTTCATCGTCCTTGCTCCAGCTGGGCCAGTTTTTCCCGGGCCTTGGGGTGGTCGGGGTTTTGCTCTAGCACTTTTGCAAAGGCGCGCCGCGCCCGGGCCGCGTCGCCAAAACGCATAAACAACCGTCCCTGGTTGTAGCGCGCCGGCACGTGGTCGGGGTCGATCTCGAGACACGCCTGAAAGCTGCGCGCAGCGGAGCGGAGTTCGCCCAGCCGCATATACACCATGCCCAAAAGATAGTGACTTTCGCGGTGATCGGGGTTGATGGCCAACGCGCGTTGGAAGGAGGCGACCGCCGCCGCCGAGTCGCCGGCTTGGTACGCCGCCTTGGCCCGACCGTGGTGCGCCCGTACGGAAGTGGTATCCAAAGCCAGCGCCCTGGCGAAGAAATGACGCGCCGAATCCGGCCGGTCCGTCGCCGAGTAAGCCTCGCCCAACAGGCAATGGGCTTCGACATTGCACGGGTCTACGGCGATGGCCCGCTCCAGCGCCGCGATGCCTTTTTCGGGCGCGTCCTGATACAGGCGGACCATCGCCAGGCGGATATGCGCCTGCACGTGCGACGAATCGATCTCGATGGCGCGGGCGAGCAAAGCCGCAGCGCGGTCCCAGTAGCGCTGGTTGGCGTTTCTGATCCCCTGCTTGTAGTGGCGCTCGGCGCCACTCAGACGCTCGAATACGGTCGACGCGGCGGCGGCCCGGGACTCCTGCCCCACCTGCGCGTAGGCCTGGCTCAACAGGTAGTAGACGCTGGGATTCGCCGGATCCAGGTCGCGCCCCTGTTCCAGCGCCGCGACGGCCAGGGTATGCCGCTGTTGTTTGGTGTAAACCCGCGCCAAACCGGTCAGGGCTTCCGCGTAGCCCGGCAACAGGGCCAGGACGCTTTTGAATCCGGCGACGGCCGCGTCTAAATCGCCGCTGCGGCCCAGCAGGTCACTGTGGCGGTACAGCGCTTCGGCGTAGTCCGGTTGCAACTCGATCGCCTTCCCGTAGGCGGCCAACGCCCGGTCAAAGTCAGCCAGGGACCGGTAGGCCTCCCCCAGGCGAAAGTGGTAATGGGGCTGGTCGGGCCTCCGTTGGATGGCCTGTGCAAAAAAAATAGCTGCGTCCGCATGGTGATTTTGCAGCTGCAGGGTGGTGCCCCGCGCGTAGTGGAAATCGGCCGGGGTCGGGTCGAGGGCAATAGCGCGTTCGAAGGCGGCTAGGGCCAGCTCGTTTTCGTCCAGGCGGGCATGGGCCAACCCGGTGTAGAAATGGGTCTGGGCCAGCTCGGGCGCATAGGCGACCGCCCGGATCAAAACGGCGAGGGCCTTGCGCAGACGGCCCTGTTTGAGGAAAACCCCGCCGCGGCGGCTCAACAGGGCACCCCGCTGCTGGTTTTTCCGCGCAATCAGCGAATCCGGTACGGCCTGTTCCAGCCGCTCCGGGTAGACGCGGACCTCGGCGGCGCGGTGCTTCCTTATGGCGGCCAACAGGCGTTGCAGCTCGGCGGCGCGGCGCTGGCGTTCTAATAGGGCGCGCACCCGGGGCGCAGCGGTCGCGTAGGGTTGCAGTCCCTGGGTGGCCTCGTCGTAGAACATTTCGGGATGGTCGTTGTAATACCGGCGGATTGCCACCGCGGACAGGGGCGTTTGCGGGCTAGCGACTTCGCGTTTTAAGAAAGAGGTCAGCAGGATATCTTCACGCGCCGGGTCGGGTCCGGCATCGGCCTGAAGGGTATCTAATCCCCGGTTCCGGGCCTCCAAAAGCAATAGATAGCGGTCGATAAGCGGCTGCAGATACCGGCGTTTGGCCGCGGTGAAATCCCGGGGTTGGGCCGCGGCGTCCGCCAGGTCGAGATGCTGGTCCGCAGCACCTTCTTCGACCAGGGCCCGCAAGGTCTGGGCCGCAATCGGGTGCGGGCCGACCGTGGCCACCACCGGTGCTTCGGCTGATTCACAGGCTGAGGCCAGGCACGCCAGAACAATACGTAACAGCCGCGTAAATTGCACTGATCCTTCCCGTTTGAAATGGGCGGATAAGGGAAGCAAAAACATCCAGTCACGGGAATATAAGGCCAGGGGTAGGGAAATTCCAAAATCTCGATATTTGCGCCATCACCCCGCACGGCCATGGCGCTCTGGTAGTTGCGGACGACGCCTAGTCTAAGTATCGTACCACTGGGCTTAGAGGAAGGGGGAAAAAGCCAGCAACGACACCAGGCAGGGAGCAGAGCGATGCACCGAAGTATATTCGCCCTTTTGATATATGGCGCGGCACTGGGGCTGCCCGCCCACGGGCAGGACGCCTATCCACCCGGCACATTCCAGCTCAATCCCCTGATAGACCTGCAACTGCAACCGGTGCAAGTCATCGTGCCCGACAGATTCTCCGGGCAGGTGCCGGACCATCCCGTGCTCAATCTGCCGCCCGGCTTTACCGCCCGGGTGTTTGCGGTTCCCGGCGGCTCGGGCCGGCCGCGGTTGATGGCTTTCAACGCCGACGGGGTCCTGCACGTGGCCCATATCAGCCGCGTGGTGGCGCTGCCCGACCGCGACGCCGACGGCGTCGCCGACGTGGCCATTACCGCGGTGGCCGGTTTGCGCGAGACCCATAGCATCGCCTTCTATCAAGGCGCGATGTACGTGGCCGAGACCGACAAGGTCATCCGCTACCGCGATCCGGACGGCGATCTGATCTACGAGGAGGAAGAGATCCTGGTGGACGATATTCCGTCGGAGGGCTGGCACACCTCGCGGACGATCGCCATCGACGCGGCAAACGGGAAATTCTATATCGCCGTCGGCTCGCCCTGCGATTTGTGCCGGTTGGAACAGCCAGTCTACGGCTATGGCGAAGACCCGATCTCAACAAGCGACGAATGGGACGCGATCCTCGAATTCAACCTCGACGGCACGGGCCGCCGCATCTTCGCCACCGGCATGCGCAACGCCGTGGGCCTGGATATCCACCCGGCCACCAATGAACTGTGGGCTACGCACAACCACTTCGACCTGGGTGGGCCGCACCTGCCGCCCGAGTGGGTCGATATCGTCCGCGACGGCGATTTCATGGGCTACCCCCTCGCTTACGGCTACCAGGTCTGGGTCGATGAGCAAGTGGAAAACTACCAGCGCGTCTGGCCCTATTCCCGGGCGGATTCGCTCAGGGTCCAGCGGATGAAAAAACCGGCGGCGCTGGTCGAGGCCCACCAGGCGCCATTGGGCATGTTCTTTTACGACCACCCGCTCTTTCCCGACCGCTTTCGCCACGCCGCCTTTGTCGCCTTGCACGGCGGCCAGGTGGGGGGCAACCTCTCGGCGGTGTCCGGGTTCAAGGTGGTGGCCATTTTTGACGGTCCGAGCGATGGCCAGGCGCCAATGGCGGATTTTATAACGGGTTTCGGACCGCCCCATACCCCTGAGGTCTGGGGCAAACCCGTGGGGATCACCGCCGACCCTCAGGGCCGTCTCTACGTCTCTAGCGACTTCGCGACCCAGGCGATTTTCCGCCTCGAACCCACAATCATCCAGGGGTCCTGGGAACACCGCCTATCCCCCAGCGTGGCCAGCGGTTCGTCGCTGGAGGTCGCGGCGACGATTCGGATCGAACGCTTTGACCCGGAGGGTGAAACACCGGTGGTGATGGCGGACTTGAGCGCGTTCGGCGGCTCCGCTACCCACCCGCTGGAGCCCGTCGGCGACGGTGAATACCGTCTGCGGGCGACCCTGCCCGTCGAACGGCCCAACGGCGAGGTGGAGGTGATCGTCTGGATACGCCAGCAGAACGAGGCGGGTCTGCACAGCGTCAAGCTCATCCACACCATCACCGTAGCCCCCAGTTCCGACGCGCTGATTTACGCCGCTGCGCCGACCCCGGGCTGGACGCTGGAACACAGCAATCTCGTCCAGCCCGAAATGGCCATTTGGGACGGGGCCGCCGCCGTGGCCCTGACCGCCGCGCCCAGCCGCCTGGCCGGCTGGAATGTCGAATTCAGAGTGGACAGGCCGTTTGTCAAAGACGGCTACAAGAGTCTGCGCTTCGCGTTCCACCCGGGCGACTTGGGCCTGGCCGACGGCGGCCTGTTTCAGGTGCGGGTCAACGAACGCTCCGTGGGCAACCGCGCGCCCACGGGGCGCTACACCCTCGACCGCGAATTCGGCAAGCTGGTCAACCTTTTGGGCGCTGGCGTCGGCGGGGTGGCGGGCTATGAGGTGGATCTGACGCGGCGGCGCTGGCAAGTGGTGGAAATCCCGCTCGATATCCTACAGCCCGAAGGCACCATAGACCTGATCCGGTTCTCCGGCAGTATCGCCGGCACCTTCTACCTGTCCGACATCCGGCTGGTCACCTCGGCACCGGTGCCCACCGCCGTAGCCGAAGAATACCAGGCCGCAGCGCCCGCCCCATTCGCCCTGGGGCAAAACCAACCCAACCCGTTTAACAGCGACACTACCATCCGCTATAGCCTGCCGCAGGCGGGCGAGGTCGAATTGGCAATCTACAATCTGGCCGGCCAACAGGTGGCGCAGTTAGTCCGTGCCCTGCGGCCGCCCGGCCGCCATGCGGTCCGGTGGGACGGCCGCGACGACCAGGGGCAGCCATTGGCCAGCGGCGTGTACCTCTACCGGCTGCACGCCGGCAACAGACGCGAGGTGCGCAAACTGCTATTGCTGAAATGAGGAAGCATTATTGGAGATATCCCCAGACGACGCCCTTACCCGCTTGCCCTCCAGGTCAGGCAGATCTTTTTATCGGGATCAATAGGCTACTGAAATGGTGCCGATCCGGTTCTCGGTCTCTGCGTCGGTATCCAGCGAGATGCGGTATATATAATGCCCCGGCGGCACCTGCTGGCCCTGGTCGCCGCGGCCGTCCCACACCGGCACTCCGGCGTCCTGGTCGAAGAGGCCGCGGATCACGCTTTGCCGCTGCAATCGGCGCACCCGCAGACCGGCCAGGTCGTAGATGTCGATAGTCAGCTCGCGCTCCACCGACACATCGTGCAGTTGGAAGCGGAACTCGGTCGCGTCGTTTATGCCGTCGCCATTGGGGGTAAACGGATTGGGCGCGATGCGGATTTGCACCAGCGGGTTCGCGCCCAGCTCGTCGGTGCGCACCCCCAGGGAATTGCCCGGAAAGTCGATATTGGCGTCGCCCGGATCGATCAGTTGCTTGACCCCGTCGCTCTCGCTGTCGAAGACCCACCCCTGGAACTGGGTGCCGTAGCGCACCACATGGATGTCGAATTCCACCTCGATGAGCTTGAAGGTGTCGGCGGCGCCCTGGAGCTTGGGCAAGGCGACGATAATCCGGTCGTCGAGGATCTCGACGGGAAAGTCGGCGCCCAGTTCGACGCCGTCGACCCGCACCGCATGGACGGCGTCGGCGCGGGTGAGGGTGAAAATTTCCAACCGGTCAAAACCCGTGTCGTTGGCCTCGAAGGTGGGGCGCACGCTATAGATGAAGGTGGTGCTCTCGGTGCGCGAGGCGTCTTGCGGCCAGATCTCGCCGACGACCTGCAGCGCCGCGGGGGAGGCGAACTGGATTTCCAACTCGCGCAGCTGGCCGGCCTGGACCAGGCTGGACAGGAAGATGACCTGGACCTGCAGATAGCGGCTGGGGCCGGGCGAAAGGATCGGGGTCCCGTCCCGCCACTCGGCGGCCTCCAGACCGAGGTCGCGCTGGCCGGCGGTCAGCGGGTAAGGGGCCGACCAGAAACTCCAGTTTTCCTCATCGAGGGTGGTGAAGCGCTCCGACAGGTCGACGCGCTCGAACTCTTCGCGGATAAGCGAGGTGGGCTCGCCTTCGAGGTTGCTGGGCACCCAGTAGAGGTTGGGGTCGGGGTCGTTGCCCGAGCGGGTGCGGATGATCACATTGGAGTCCTCGTTGAACACGCCGTCCCAGCGAATCCTGCCCCAGGCCATCGGCGTGCCGAAGTCGAGTACGGCGGTGGTGTAGACGGCGCGTCCGACGAAGCCCTCGCCAAAGATCTCGAATTCGGCGATCTCCCAGTTTTCGATCGGGTTGAGCGGCCGCACCGCGACCCACTGGAACTGCTGGCTCGGAAAGCGGATGTCGACGATCGCGTTCAGGTTTTCCGTTTCTTTGCTCAGCGTGACCAACCGCGGGTCGTTGGGCGCGCTGCGGTTGCGGCTGATGGTGTTGAACCAGCGGTTTTCGGCGGTGCTCAAATAGCAGTGGGAGGCGAAATTGTTAAAGCTATTGGCCCCCGAGACCTCGTACCAGGGCAGGAAATTATCGGTGAAATCCTCCTCGGCCAAATTTTCTTTGGCCAGTCGGGGGTCTCCCATGCGCTCGAGCAATTCATCTATTTTGGGGTTGGAGGTGCCCAGCCGCGGATAGAAGCGGATCCGGTTGATCGGATAGTTGACGCCCAGCTCGACGATGGAATTCTGGACGTATAACCGGCTCTGGATCCCGCTGTTTTCGCTGGTGCTGACATTGAAGAACGCCGCGGTGTTGGGGTCGCCGTCGAACATCGGGCCGACCTGCACCAACTGGGTGGAGATATTGCTGCAACTCCCGCTGGTGGTGATGTTGTTGGAAATGCCGCGGGCGATGCGGGTGCGGGCATCTGGATGGGCCAGGTTTAGGTCCGGCGGCACGAAAAAAGGGCGCATCCACCGGCTGCCGGAGATATCGACGATCTCGTTGAGGGTATCTTCCCAGGTGGCATAGCTGATATTGGAAGCGACGGCCCGGGTGTCGAGCTGCGCGCCCGAGGCGTTGAACACGGCGTAATTGCCCGGCTCAAACGACAGGGGGGTATCCCAGGAGTTGCCGTCTGCGCCGCCGAGTTTGTAGACGTTGAAAGCCGATGCTGGCGCTATCAGCAGAACGATTAGCCAAATACACGTGAAGACCATATCCTGCACCTCAGCTGCGAAAGTGGTGGGCGTGGAGTAAAAATAAAGAACAATCATCCTCTTTGTGAATTTATTTGCCAAGTTTTTTTATTAATTTATTACATTAAACCACAAACCACGTATGTCGTTGCTACCCTAACCAGGCAGCCTGCGCATGGTTCACCGGCTGGTGCGGTCCTTCATCCTGATTCTTTGTGGCGTGGCGTCGTTGGCTACCGACCTGCTGGCTTTGGATACCCTCCGAGTCGGCAACAACGGCAATGTCGCATGGACCGGTGCGGTATCCGGCGCAGCAGTGAATACGGCCCCGCCCGAATACAAGGTCAACCGATTCTCCACGGAGATAGGCAATGTACCGGGTAATCTGATCGATCTTGCCAATCTGGATGTGACAAGTCCCCGCGTGCTGGTCAAAACCCTGGTCGAGGCTCCGCCCGAATTGCTCGCGGGGGAGGTGGCCCTGGTCGAAGAGCGATTGCTGGAAGTGATCTCGACCCTCCCCGGGGTGACCGCCAGCGAGCCCGCCACCAGGGAAGGGCTTTCCACGATCCGCGTTGATTTTGCGGACGATATCCCGTTGGCGGAGGCGGTGGCACGGGTCACCGCGGCCATAGACGCGATAAGACCGGCGCCCGAACTCGACCAAGTGCCCGTGGACGAAGTAGCAGCGGGCAAACTCCTGCTCCAGGACCCCGGGCGGCTGCCCCCGGACGTCGATCCGGTCATTTTGCCCATTGCCTTAAATCCGGACCACGTGGCCAAGGGAGAGAATGTCGCCCTGCGGGCCCTGGGGTGGGGCGGCGGCATTACGGCACCGGCCATCAAGGACGTCCCGGCGTCCGAACTGGAAACTACGCTGCTGGAACTGATCGAGCCGGGCGGCGCCGAAGACGCCTTCGCCCGCAAAGGGGCCTTTGGGGCGTTGGGGACCTTTATCGTGCTGGACCTGGGCAGCCCCATCGGCATTAACCGCATCCGGTTCTATCCGCGCAATACCGTGCAGAGCGCGCCTCAGTATCCCTTCCAGATCGATTTTATCCGCCAGTTCGAGCTACTTGTGCACGACGGCCAGAATTTGGTATTGGACGGCACGGGCCGGCTGGTGCCCCAACTCGACGATTTCGAACTATTACAGCGCACCACGACCAACGAGGACGCCGTGGTCGAAGTGGCGCTGGACCCGGCCCAGACGGCGCGCTTCGTGCGGCTCAAATCCACTTCTTCCTTTCCCTACGAGATCGACGAGTTCGAGGTTTTCGGCCAGGGTTTTATCAGCAGTAGCCGCTATATATCCCATGTCTACGACCTCGGCTCGCCCGCTACGTGGGGCAACCTGAACTGGATCGAACAGACGGTGGATTTGCGCGCGGGCGGTGGTCTAGCCGACCGCTTTGGAGCAACCGACAACTGCCAGGTCAATATCCAGGTGTTTATCGCGGCGGGCGATATCCCCGACACCTGGGGGGATTGCGGCACGGTGGCGCGTTTTGTCGAAGACCTGGGCTATATCAACGTCTGGGAATGCTTCCAGACCCAGTGTCCGCAAGCCGACGGGACCGTCAACATGCAATCGGGCCGCCGGGAGATCGGCAAGCCAATAGCCCTCAAGCCGCTGGCCGATGGTCTTTCCCAGGTGTTCGTCCGCACCCGCACCGGCACCGACCCCACCCCCGTGCTCTATAAGCGCTCCAATGTGCAGCGCGTTTCGGATGACCAACAGTCGACCTCGTTGGCCAATCCGGAACAACAGCTCGGGCGCGACGAGTATCTGAATCTGGTGCCAAACCTCGAAACCACGCCGCCGCAGGTATGGGACATGGGTGAGATCGACGAGGACCCGCAAAACTGGAGCCCCTGGTCCTCGCCCTATCGGGGGGGCGAACGGGCCGGTGGCGCGCCGGTTTTGTCGCCTGGCCCGCGACGCTATATCCAGTTTTCGGTTGATTTCCTCAACGCGGAAATCAACGCGACCAAGATCCTTGAACAGCTCTCGATCGAATACCTCCTGCCCCCCATCGCCGAGGAACTGGTGGCCGAGATCTTCCCCCGCGAAGTGGAGGTCTTTGAATCAGTCGATTTCACCTATGCGGTGCGCGCCAAAATGGAATTCGCAGGGGTCAAGGGATTCGATACTTTCGAGCTATTGACCACCTCGCGGGTACTGGGCATCGATAAGATCGAGATCTGGGAAATGCCCGGCCGCCTGGTCACCGAACAGGCATTGAACGCGGACGTGGTGACGGATCCAAACGGCCAGGCCGCGGTCCAGACGCCCGACGGGAACCGGCACGCGCTGCCCTACACGGTGGAGGCCGAGGCCGGCGAGGCCTTTACTATTCAGGCGGTGACCGAGCGCAACGTGATCGTGCGTTTCCCCCAGATTACCCGGCCGCAGGGCGGCGGCCAGATGCTACTGAAGATCAAGTTCCGCGGCCGGGTGTTGCTGTTCAGCACCTTGTTCAGGGGGCAGGCGGTGCTCTCGTCGCAGACCGGCAGCATCCAGCGTATCTCGGCGGGCAACGCCGATTTTCTCGGCGCAGGGGATCTACCCACCGCCTCGGGGATTACCGTCTTGAGCCCCGATATCAACAAGGGCGACCTCTTTAGTTCCTTTGTGGTAACTCCGCCGGTGTTCACCCCCAACGGCGATGACATCAACGAAACCGCGGAAGTCGGCTACGACATCCTGGCGGTGACCCGACCGACCGATGTGGCAGTGAAGATCTTCGATCTGTCCGGGCGGCTGGTGAAGTCGCTCTATACCGGATCGGATTTGAGCGGCCACTACGACGCCAGGGCGGTGCCGCAACTGTCCTGGGACGGTCGCGATAAAGCGGGTAACAGGGTGCCGCCTGGGCTGTATCTGGTTGCCCTTTCCGTCGACGGAGACGCGCGCAAGACCCGGCGGGTCCGCACCCTTGGCGTGGCGTATTGAGCGAGGGCTCCGTCAGCGTTTTGGTCGTTTAAGCTGGCTGTCCCATTGTTCCTTGAGCTGTTCGAAAAGCTCGGCCGAGCGTCCTTCCCGGTAGTACTCCGCAAACCGATCCAGATACTCCACTCCTTTGAGCGTATCCCCCAGGACCATATACAAATGGCCGGCCAGGCGATTGGCCTGATGGTGCTCGGGCCGAATGGCCAGGATAGCCCGCACCTGATCCATCGCCGCGGCGGCGCGGTGTTCGACGATATACTGGGTAGCCAGCAGCAAACGGGCGTCGACGGCGTCCGGGGCCCGGGCGATCGTCCGCTCCAGCTGGGCCTTGGCCTCTTGTGGCCGGCCCAGCAGAAAAAGCAACCGACCCAGCCGCCGACCCACCGCGGTTTGGGTCGAATCCAAGGCCAGGATCCGCTCGTATTCCGAGCGGGCGGCGGCCGGACGTTCCAGCTCCTCGTAGAGTTGCCCCAATTGAAACCGCGCCTGGAGCGAATCCGGCTTCGCGGCGACGAGCGCGCCATAGGCGTTTGCGGCTTGCTCCAGTTGCCCCAATTGGGTGTGGGCATAGCCCAGCCGCCCCTGGAGATCGGCCGTATCCGCCCCGGGTTCGGTCAGCAATTTTCGATACGCCGCGATCGCCTCGGGATAACGGCGGGTCTGCAAATAGACATTGCCCAGCCCCAGACCCGCTCTGGTGACCGCGGGGAAACGCCGGATAAATTCGCGATAGACGGCGATGGCCCGGTCGTATTCACCGCGCCGGGCGTAAAGCGATGCCAGGTTGAAGCGCGCCCATTTGATGTCGGGGTCGAGTTCCAGGGCCTGGTGGTAGGCGACAATCGCGTTGATCGGCAACCCCTTTTTCTCATAGACGAATCCCAGGCGATAGTGCGTATGGGCGTCACCGTCCATATTCATCGCGCCGACCCGAAAGTTGCACACCAACGCCAACAGCAATGCGACGGAGCTGCCCGCCAGCAAGCCCCGCAGCTCCCGTTGCCGCCATAGCAGATAGAATTCCCGACCGCCATAGGCGGCAAAGATCATGAGGATCGGGACCACGGGCAGACGATACCGGGCGCTGACAAAAAAAATCACCACCGATAGGACGTAGACCCCCGCGAACAGGCCGAGCAACAAAGGTGCGGGTTGGCGTAGCAGCCCGCGGCGCCAGCCCAGGCCAAAACCCGTAAGCGCCAACGGCGCCAGCAGGCCAAAGGGGAAAGCCAGACCGTATTTCCACAATAGCACCTGCAGCAAGGGAGCATATTGGCGCGCAAAATAGAGGTCCTGGTTGCGGCCGATCTCGTCGCCGTTCCAGAACAGGTAGAATTTGTGGAGCTGCAGTTGCAGGTAGGCAAATGGTTGGGTGCGGGCAAAGTCCCAGGCCAGGGCGAAAAAAAAACGGGATTGGGCCGAGGGTCTGGTCACGCCGGCCTCGACTCGCGGCCGGTTGGTCAGGTCCCGCCAGGCCGGTCCCGGCTGGATCGCTACGGTCTCGTGATACTGGGGGTTGTTGCCGATGTAGAAATTGAGACCAGCGTTAAAGGAAATCAACACCAGGTCGTCACCCACCAAAAGGTTGCGCAGGGTGACCGGCGCGATGGCCACAGCGACCCCCACCAATAGCGGCACCAGGCGCAACAGCCGCTGACGCGTGGGCAGGTCTCGGTACAACCAGACGAGCCACAGGGCGACCACGGGCACCAATAGCAAAATATTGGCGACGCACAACGCCGAAAGCCCGAGTAGGAATCCGGGCAGTAAGAGCCGCCGGATCCGACCCTGGACGGCCCACAATAGCGCCAGCAGCGACAGCAGGTTTAACAACAGCGCCAGGACCGGCGGCAGAAATTCGGATTCAAAGAAGATGAAGGGACCGTAGCAAACGGCCAGGCCGGCAGCGATCCAGCCCACCGCCGGCGAAAAAACCCAACGGCCGAGCCAGAAGATCAGTAGGCATATCGTGGAGCCCAACCCGGCCTGGACCAGCCGCGGCAAGGTAAAGCCCGGCTCAAAAAGGGCGAAGAGCGCGCCGAGAAAATACGGATAGAGCGGAGGTTGCCAGAAGGGCTGGCCGCCGCCGTTCCAGTGGCCCAGGGCCATGGCCGTCGCCGCCTGGACATAGGTCTTGGCATCGACCAGGGGAAAATCGTAGAAAGGGCTTTCCTGGCTCTGGACTATATAGAGCGATCGCAGCGCGAAGGCAACAGCCCAGACAAACGCGAGTCCCCCTAACCGGCCCACGGGCCCAAATCAGATGCCCAGACCGGCGTAGACCGTGATAAAGCCCTCGGTCACGGTGCGAGTTTTGATATCCGGATCCTTGAAATCGCGGGCGTCGAACTTCAGGCCGACCTGGGTGGTCAGCACATACCCCTGATATTCGGCTACATTGGTGATCTGG
>JAYYUU010000022.1:0-7484 GCA_036343835.1 Candidatus Latescibacterota bacterium
ACCATTGCCCCCAACCCTTTCACGCCCAACGACGATGGGATCAACGACCGGGCCGAGATCCGCTTCGCTATTGGCAATCTCAACGTCGAGCGCAAGATCCAGGTGCGAATCCTTGATCTGAGCGGCCGTTTAGTCTGGCAGGAGATTCGGATGAGCTTTGGTGAGCAGGTACTGCAATGGAATGGGCGCGATGCACAGGGGATGCAAGTGCCACCTGGCATCTATTTGTGCCGAATTGAGGTCGATGTGGATGCCCAGGATTCTTCACACCAGGTCGCTCAGCGGGTGATCGCGGTGGCCTACTAAGCAGCAGTATCGCGGCGCGCCCAGGTTTCGAGTATGAAGAAGAAGGCGCCGGTCGCAAATTTGCTGGCCCTTTGTACGGGCTTGTTGTTTTTGGTGTTGGTCGAAGGAGTTTTACAGGTTTTTGATCTTGGGCCTTCTCCCCGACTCTTCGTATTGGCGGAGTCCGAAAATATATATATCGCCAATCGGGATGCCACCTACCGTTTTTTCCAGCGCCAATATCAGCGACACTCGCCGCTGGACTTGAGCTTTGCGGCCAGCAAGAGTCCTGATGTGGTGCGAGTATTCACGCTGGGTGCCTCAACGCTGGTTGGTTTTCCCCATCCGGTCTCGGCAGCTTTCCCCCACTTTCTAGAAAAGATGCTCCCAGCCGCTTACCCCGATCGGCGCTTTGAAGTGATAAATTGTGGGATCACCGCGCTCAATACCTTCTGTTTGGTGGATTTTATGCGCGAGCTTGCTGATTATGAGCCCGACTTGGTCGTCGTCTACGCAGGACATAATGAATTCATGGGACCCTACGGGGTTACCACCCCCTTTGTCCGCTTTGGCAACGATCGGGCATTGATTCAACTCTACATGCTTCTTCAGCATTCGAGGCTCTACTACTATTTGGGGGAATTTATTGCTTGGCTAGAGGTCCGGAAGCAACCTGACGAGGAGGAGAAGTCTTTCGGTTTGCACTTGGTGCAAGAGGAGATCGGCCTACTTGATCCAGGATACGAAAAAACAGCAGAAAATTACCGTGCCAATCTCGAGGAAATCGCAGCTATTGCCGCTGAGCGCGGGATTTCGCTGCTTTTTTCGACTCTGGTTTCAAACCTCAAGGATTTCCATCCACTGCGTTCCGAATGCGATGAGTGGACACCCACCCTGGCGGAAGTAGCGGAAGATCAGATTGGGACCGCTCTGCGCGAAAAATCTTATTGCGCTAATCTGCACTTTGAATTGGGACGGCGGTACTACCTGCGCGGCCAGTACGACCGGGCGAAAGTCGCCTTTGAGCAGGCTCGAGATATGGATCGTTTACCTTTTCGCGCTCCAACTCTTTTCAACCATATTATCCGCGAAGTAACTGCTGACTCAGAAACGGCTCTAATCTGTGATGTGGAGGCCGTATTTGCCGCGGCCTCGCCGCACGGTATTGTCGGTAGTGAACTGGTCTCCGATTATGTTCATCCAACGATCTATGGTCATTATTTGATCGCTCGAGCGATGATCGAGACGCTGGAGGCGAGTCCGCTGGCAGGAGAATGGGGTGCACGCGGTACGCTGGGGGGATATGCGGATTATCGCTCCGACTACCCGCTTTTGGCAGAGGTCTGGCGGCGTAATGACCTGATGCTTTTTCTCAAGCGTATGCCCTATAGGGTGTCTCCGGCGTCGCTTAGTCGGCGTCTGGCCGAACTAATCGAAACTCAATTGGTTGCTATTTCTCAATTGGCTAGCTTCGAGCGCAATTATTTTGTCGAACGCGGCGGCCTGCGTTTTCTCAAGAGAATGCTCAAAGTGTTGGAGCCGACAGACCAGCAGCATTTACAACGGACTTTAGAGGAGGTGGGCGGTGTTTTCTAATCGGGGTGCAGCGCTCGTCTGGGTCGTCGGGCTATGGGGGCTGGGGTGTTGGTCCGAGCCGGACTCGGATCGGGGATCGATCGACCCACTACGCTCGACGGGTGAGCTGGGGGCCGAGCCTGCGCTTTCTGAGTGGTTCGAATCTGGTAAGTCCGTGCGTTTTGCGGATGTGACGCAAGCGGCGGGACTCGATTTTGTCCATGTATCAGGCAGCCGCGAGCAACGCTATATTCTACAGGCTATGGGTTCAGGCTCGGCGTTCTTTGACTTTGATGCCGACGGCTGGCTGGATTTTTTCGCGGTCAATGGCACGCGCTTGGAGGATGCGCCAGAGACGGGGAATCGACTCTGGCGCAATGTTTCGGCCGCTTTGGAGGGGCGGGCGTTTGCGGATGCGACACAGGATGCGGGATTGGGGCAAGTCGGCTGGGGGATGGGTGCGGCGGTAGCTGACTACGACAACGATGGAGATCTCGACCTCTACGTGACCTATTGGGGGCCGAATGTGCTTTATCGCAATGAGGGGAACGGCGTCTTCACCGCAGTTGAGGCAGGCACCGAGGACCGGCGTTGGGGCACCAGTGCGGCGTTCGGCGATGTGGACATGGACGGTTGGTTGGATCTTTACGTCGCGAACTACGTGGTCTTCGATCTGGATGACCCGCCTGGCGATGGCGAGTTGTGTAGCGGTTGGAAGGGGTTATCCGTCTTTTGTGGTCCCCATGGTCTCGATGGCGAAGCCGATGTTCTCTTTCGCAACCAGGGGGATGGGAGCTTTGCCGATATGAGTGTCGCGACCGAGATAGACCAGCAGGTTTATCTCGGGCTCGGAGTCCTCTTTACTGACTTCGATGGGGATGGCGATCAGGATCTCTACATTGCTAATGATTCAACTCCCAATCTGCTCTATCGAAACGATGGCGATTGGCAGCTGCGCGAGGTCGGTGCTTTTGCCGGTGTGGCGTATAGTGAGGAAGGACGGGCACAGGCTGGCATGGGACTCGATTCTGGCGACTACGACAACGACGGGGATCCGGATCTCCTAGTCACCAATTTTTCCGACGATGTTAATACGCTCTATAAGAATTTGGGTGGGGGCATCTTCGCTGATGCTACCCACGCTGCCGGGTTGGGTGGTGCGGTACGGCCCTTCCTGGGTTGGAGCACGGCGTTGGCGGATTTCGACCTGGACGGCTGGCTTGACCTTTTCGTCGCCAATGGCCATCTCTACCCTCAACTCGAATCCCATCCCCTAGGGCTTAGTTATCGACAGCGCAATTTGCTCTACTGGAACCAGAAAGGTCGTTTCGAGTTGGCGAGTGGTGTCGGTCTTGATGCCGAGCAGGTGAGTCGCGGTACCGCCTTTGGCGACTATGATAACGATGGTGATTTGGATCTGGTGGTCAACAACCTCAATGATCGCCCGAGCCTCCTGCGCAACGACGGTGGCAACCGAAACAACTGGTTGGGTTTGGATCTGATCGGTGCCGAGGGACGCCCCATAGAAGGAACCTCGGTGCGGCTCTGGGTTGGTGGTCAACAACGCGTGCAACAGGCCAAGCGCGGCTATGGATACTTATCGGCTAGTGACGGGCGGGTGCTCTTTGGTTTGGGGGGAATTAAAGAGGTGCAGAAGGTCGAAGTTCGCTGGCCGTCGGGTCGGGTCCAGGTAGTGGAGCGGCCGCTAACCCGGCGCTACTTGATACTGCACGAGGGAGAGGAGGCGGAAATGGCACACTACAATAATTTGGTGCAGGTTGTGGGGCCAGCATTAGCGTCAGGGGCGGCGACGCTGGCCGAACGAGTAGATGCGCCTTCTGTCGATGAGGTAGCGTTCGATCCAGATTGGACGGCCGAAATGTATTACGAGCGAGCCACTGCACTCTACGGTCAGAGTCGCTATTTTGAATCACTGGCCTTGTTGCAGCCGGCGATCAGGCACAATCCCGATGAGAACAGATTGTACTACGCAGCGGGTGTTGTGCTCTATTCGGGTTTGGGTCGCTATCAGGAAGCGATCGAGGTTTTGGAGCGGGCTATGGCACAAGATTCGTCTCTCGTGGAGGTTGCTAGGTTGCTCGGAGTCGTCTACCTACATAGCGATCAGCCCGCTCGATCGATAGTGATGCTGGAGCGGGCTAGGACAATGTTGCCGGGTCATTGGGAAACGCACTATCGGATCGGGCTGGCCCACAATCGTCTCGGTGCAAGACAGGCAGCGATCTCGGCTTTTGAGAGAGCCCGAACGCTGGCGCCTGGAGAACCGATGCCCTCTCTGCATTTGGCCCGGACCTATGAGTTTTTGGGTCAGGGTCAGGCCGCTCGTGAGGCTTTGCATCATTTCGAGAAGCAACAACCCCTCAAGCATGAGATTGACCGCTATCGACAGGCTATTCGCGCCAAGCCCGGCCATCCCGTTTCCTATGCCAAGCTAGGTCTAGCCCTAGCGCAGACGGGACGGCTCGAAGAGGCACAGCGCGAGCTTGAGCGGTCGCTGGAACTGGCTCCTGACGACGCTGAGACATGGACCAATCTGGCCAATATCCTGCTGCGCCGCGGGGCGACCGAGGAGGCCATGGCAGCTTATCGCCGAGCATTAAAACAAGATGGGGAATTGGCCGAAGCCCACTACGGACTGGGGATGTCGCACTATGCTCAGGGTGAGACCACAGAGGCTCTGAACGCGCTGGGCAGAGCGTTGGAATTGCGGCCGGATTTTCTCAAGGCGCATATCAATATGGGCGTTGTGCTCGAAGACCTGGATCGTTTAGAAGAGGCGCTCTTACACTTCCGCCGTGCGGTGGTGCTGGCTCCCAACGACGCTCGGACCGGTAATAATTTGGTCGTAGCGCTGGCCCGGGTCGGGCAAGTCGATCAGGCGAAGGAGGTGCTTGAGCGGGCTGCAGAACGGCGGGTGGATCTCCCATTTGCCCGCAAGACATTGGTGCGGACCCTGGTGGCGATAGCCCAAACCCATGCGGATCAAGGACAACTTTCCGAGGCTATTGCTCGCCAGCGGCAGGCCATTGAACTGACTCCAAGTCGGTTGCAGGCGGAGCTCTTGGAACAATTGCGACTCTACGAGTCGAGCATACAGTAGGAGGATAGGTTTGGATGCTGATCTCTTTGGCGAGATCTGTCTGCACATGCGTTGTCCGGGTGGGGCTTCGGGGCATGAGACTGACAAAATTACTACCTCTTCGCCGGCCGATATCGAACTGCTAGCCAAGGGATTGAATCTGGACGAGGGCGGTGCTGAGATCGTCTATCACCGGACTGCGAGCGGGGGCGAGGTCTTTTCCGTCGGATTGATTTCCTACCCGAGTGTGCTGTCGGTGGACGACGCTATTTCGCGGATTACGGCCAGCGTTTTGGACCGTTTTTTGGGTTGAGGAAAGAGATTTGGTCTCTGTCAGAGAGTGGCGGGCGCTGGGCTTGGTGGCTCTGGTAGCGTTTGGCGTCTATGCCAATGCATTGGGCAATGATCTGGTCTACGACGACCGCAAGCTGATCCCCGCTAACGAACTGATGCACGATCCGTGGCGGCTGGAGATCCTCGTGGGTCGCTACTGGGGTGAGGTTTTGCACGCGCGTCACTACCGGCCGCTGACGGTTTGGACTCTGGCGTTGAATTTCTGGTCTAACGAGGCACTGGGCTTGCCTGGTGCGCACGGTGTGGGTTTCCACTTGGGCAACGCACTGTTGCACGCGGGCGCTAGTTGCGCGTTGTATTTCTTGTTATTGAGGCTTAGTCTGGTTGCCTCTGCTCGTCTGGCTACAGCACTGCTCTTCGCTGCTCATCCACTTCATACCGAGGCGGTTGCGTTTATTACCGGTAGGGCCGAGCCGCTATCCCTGCTTTTTGGTGTCTCTTTTCTCGCCTGCCATCATAGAGGCCGATGGAGAGGGGCTGGGGGGCTCTATCTGCTTGCGCTCTTGAGCAAGGAATCGGCTGCCGTATACCTTTTCGTCGCTCTGTGGCAGGACTTCTGTATGGCAAAGTCGATCAAGGAGCGCTGGCGCACCTATGGCGCTTATGGTTTGATTTTAGGCGGATGGTTGCTCTTGCGGGGAGTGGTGCTGGGCGCAGAGAATATCGGTATCTCCGCACTGGATAATCCACTGGTGGGCTCCGAGTTGTCTGAGCGGTTCTTGACAGCGGCGACGGTGCAGTTTGCCTATTTGCGGCTTTTGATCTGGCCGCTGGGGCTTTCGTCCGATTATTCCCATGCCCAGATTCCGCTGGTCGGCGATCCATTGACCGGGGGGGTGGTCGGTTTTTGTGTCGCAGTGCTTTTAGCAGGAGGTGTGGCCTGGTTTTATCGGCATAGATGGCCGCTTGTTGTTTTTGCGGTAGGGACTTATGTGATCCTAGCCGCGCCGACAAGCAATTTCCTGGTTCTAGTCCCGACCATCATGGGAGAGCGTTTGGTCTATGCGTCTTCGGCCTCGTTCTGTATGCTCCTGGGTTGGTGCTTTTGGCGCTTGGAGAGACGTTTTCTCAGAGGTGTTTGGATAGTCTTTCTCTCGTTGCTGGTTGGCTCTATCAGTCTCACGATGTCGAGGAATGCAACTTGGGCCGATGCCGAGACCTTCTACCGCGCACAATACCACTCTGCGCCTCAGAGCGCCCGGGCGTATCTGGGGATGGGCCGGATGCACGCCGAAGCTGGACGACTCGACAGCGCTGCGATCTATTGCCGCGGCGCGGTAGCGATCTACCCTGACTACGCGATGGCCTGGTATAATCTGGGATTGGTGCAAACCAAGCAGAAGATCTGGGTTGCTGCACTGGAGTCTTATCGCCGGGCGATAGCAATCGAACCGGCATATTTGAAAGCCTGGTATAATTTGGGCGGGGTCCACATGCAGCGCGGAAACTGGTCCAAGGCGTTGTGGGCGTTTGAGCAAATGCTGGCTCTGGATTCCGAGAACGCTGCTGCGTGGAATGGCCTGGGGGTGGTATATATGCGACAGGGACAACTTGCGGCGGCGGCGCGAGCTTTCGTCACAACTCTTGCCATTGATCCAAATCACCAACGGGCTCGGCTCAATCTGGCACGGGTGCGGGAGCAGTCGCAGGTTGGTGGCGAGTCGGCCGTTAACGAGTTTGATTGAAGAAGGAGCTTGTCTTGGCTCATCTTCGGTCCTTGTTTTGTATTTTTACCGTTTCAATCTGGATTTATCGTTCGGGTTTTGGCTGCGATTACCGGCTCGGGACGCCACAGATGATGGATTTCAGTCCCCCGAGGGAGTCTTGCACGTGGTGCACACTAGCTGAATTTTTCGCTGTCTGATCGCGATGAGGATGGGGTGGGCAGACCGGGGGGTGGTGGCCAGTGGGTTGGAATTGGACCAATGAGTTGGCCTTTTATCAGGGCTATATCTGAGCGGCTGGGATTGACCAGAAGATTCGCTTTTGCGACTGGGACAGCGATGTAGTCTACAAAGAGCGCGGAGTACTGATAGACGATATTCCCTAAGAGGGATGATATTACTTTGCGGGTTGGGAAAATTGATGAGGCGCGGCAAGTGCACGTGCCGCATGCTCGCAAAGCCCTGGTCCAGGCGCTGACGGGTATGGCGCAAGCCTATGCAGAGCA
>JAYYUU010000023.1:0-7038 GCA_036343835.1 Candidatus Latescibacterota bacterium
TCATCGCCGCCAGATCCAACCCCACTTCCCCCAACCCAATCCCATGATGCCCCAACCCCTTCTTCGCCCTATAAAACAACTCGCTAGATTCTAGCAAGGCTTTGCTGGGAATACACCCCACATTGAGACAGGTTCCACCCAAGTAGCTCTTGTCTATACAAGCCACCGTCATCCCCAATTCCGCCGCCTTAGCCGCCGCCACATAACCCCCAGGCCCAGCCCCAATAATCACCAAATCAAACGAAGTATCGCTCACGTCTCTTTACCTCTTCACCTATAAACTTGGAGTGGGACCGGTCGGGATTGGGGTGATTCCCCTGAACGGCTTGCTGTCCCAGATTTCACAGGATTGTGAAATCTGAGGATAGCCCTCGGAGCCTCACAGGATGTGAGGCGAGAATGAGTGAAGGGAATCACCCCAATCCCGACCAGCCGCCCGCTACACCTCCAACATCAACCGCGCCGGATCCTCCACCAACTCCTTCAACCGCACCAAAAACGAAACCGACTGCTGCCCATCCACCAAGCGATGATCATACGACAGCGCCACATACATCATCGGCCGCACCACCACCTCCCCATCCACCGCCACCGGCCGCTCTTGAATCGCGTGCATCCCCAAAATTCCGCTCTGCGGGGCGTTCAAAATGGGCGTCGACAACAACGAGCCAAAGATCCCGCCATTGGTAATCGTAAAGGTGCCCCCACTCAACTCGTCCAGCGCCAGCTTATTGTCGCGCGCCCCCAGCGCCAGGCGCTTGATCTCGCCCTCGATCCCCGCCATCGACATCCGCTCCGCGTGGCGCAAAATCGGCACCAATAGCCCGCGCCCCGTACTCACCGCAATCCCCAGGTTGACGAAGTCGTGATAGACGATATCGGTGCCGTCGATCTGCGCATTGACCGCCGGAAACTCGCCCAGCGCCAATACCACCGCCCGCGAGAAAAACGACATCAGCCCCAGCGACACGCCGTGGACCTCGGCGAAGCGCTCCTTGTATTTGCCGCGCAGTTGCATCACCCCGCTCATATCGACCTCGTTAAAGGTCGTCAGCATCGCCGCATTGTGCTGGGCGCCGACCAGGTGCTGCGCAATCCGCTGGCGGATCCGGCTCATCGGCTCGCGGCGAATGCCATCTGCGTCCGACTCGGGCGCGGCGGGTGCGGGGGGCTCCGGCACTGGCGGCGCGGCGGGTGCGGGGGGTGCAGACGGCTCGGTCGTAGAGGTCTGCTGCTCCAGATGGTCCTGCACATCTTGCTTGGTCAGCCGCCCATCCTTACCCGTGCCCGCGATGGCGGCCGGGTCCAACCCGTGCTCCTCTACCAGGCGGCGCACCGCCGGACTCAAAGCCTGCGCCGCTACAGCGGGCGTCTCGGCCGGTAGTTCCGCCTTTTCCACCTCGGCTGCCGCTACCACAACCAGTTCTTCTACCACCGGAGCTGCCATTTCGTCCGGCGGCGTTTTCTCCGCTTCCGCCCCAGCAGGAGCTTCTACAACTGCAGTTGGTGGCGCTTCTACCTTGGCCGCCGGAGCCGCTCCCTCCTCGATTTGCGCGATCACCGCCCCCACTTCCAGCGTCGTTTCCAACGCCTGCAAATGCTTGAGCACCCCGCTGGTCGGCGAGGGCAAATCCACATTGGCTTTGTCGGTCTCCAACACGCAGAGCGGCTGGTCCCGCTCGACGTATTCGCCATCGCCTTTGAGCCACTCGATGAGAATCACCTCGCTGACCGACTCGCCCATGCCGGGTATTGCTACATCCACTGCCATACCATCGCTCCTATTAATCCGGGTTTCAACCGGACGCCCGTTCGGATACGCCCGGATCCATGGTCTTCAACACCAGTTCCCGGCTCCGCAAATCGAGAGCCTGATCGACGATTTCCCGCTGCTCGGACTGGTGGACCTGACGCGAGCCGGTGGCCGGGCTCGCCGCTTCGTCGCGACCCATATAGCCCAGAGCGCAATCGGCGGGCAGCAATTCGTCCAAATAGGATCGGACAAAATGCCAGGCGCCCATATTCTGCGACTCCTCCTGTACCCAAGAGACCTGTTCGACCCGGGAGTAGCGATCGAACAGCGCCCGTAGTTCGGCTTCCGGAAATGGATAGAGCTCTTCGACCCGCACCAGCGCCACCCCATTGCCATCCTCCTTCGCGTCGCGGGCGGCGACGAGATCGTAGTAGATCTTGCCGGTGCACAGCGCCACTCGTCTGACGGCGTCGGGATCGGCGATCTTGGCATCGTCGATAACCCGCAGGAAAGACCCGTCGGTGAATTCCTCCAGCGCCGAGATGCAGAGCTTGTGTCGCAGCAAGCTCTTGGGGGTCATAATCACCAGCGGCTTGCGGAAGTTGCGATGCATCTGCCGCCGCATGAGGTGGAAGAGTTGTGTCGGCGTAGTCGGATAGGCCACCTGCATATTGTTCTTGGCACACAGTTGTAAAAAGCGCTCCAAGCGCGCGCTCGAGTGTTCGGGCCCCATGCCCTCGTAGCCGTGCGGCAAGAGCAGCACCAGACCACACATCCGCTGCCACTTGGCCTCGGCGCTGGACAGAAACTGATCGATGACCATCTGCGCGCCATTGACAAAGTCGCCGAACTGCGCCTCCCACAAGACCAAGCGCCGCGGATCGGCCGCGCTGATCCCGTATTCGAAACCGATTACCGCCAGTTCCGAGAGCATCGAATTGATCACCGTAAAATCGGCCTGATCGCGCGACAGGTGCTGCAGGGGAATATGCACCGCACCCGTTTCGATATCGTGCCAGGCGGCGTGGCGGTGGGCAAAGGTCCCGCGCTGGCTGTCCTGGCCGGTCAATCGCACCGGCACGCCTTCCATCAACAGCGAGCCATAGGCCATCATCTCGCCACAGCCCCAATCGACGGGCTCTGAGCCCTCGGCCATCGCCCGGCGCGACTTGACCATCCGCTGTAGCGTGCGGTGCAGCGCAAAACCCTCGGGGACTGCGGTCGCCCGCTCGACCATCTGCTGCAAGCTCTTGGCGTCGACGGCGGTGTGCGCGCTCCAATCCTCGGTCGCCCAGGTCAACCCCTGCCAGACGCCGCCGAAGGTCAAGGAGTGCGGTTGGACCTGCAGGCGGCGGGCAATTTCCTGCGCCTCATCCAATCGGGTGCGAATCCGCGCGCGGGTCTCCTCGGCTTCCTCCTGGGTGATTTTGTTCTGGGCGATGAGCTGGAAGGAGAACAGGTGGAGGATCGTCGGATGTTTGGCGATCTGCTTATACATCAGCGGCTGGGTCAGGGTCGGGTCGTCGGCCTCGTTGTGCCCGTAGCGGCGATAACACCACATATCGATAATCACATCGACCTTGAAGCGATTGCGAAACTCCATCGACACCCGCGCCGCGTGCACCACCGCCTCGGGATCGTCGGCATTGACGTGGAAGATCGGGGCCTGAATCTGTTTGGCCACATCGGTCGGATAGGGGGTGAAGCGCGTCTCGGCGGGCGTCGCGGTATAGCCGAGCTGGTTGTTGATGATCACGTGGATAGTGCCGCCGGTGCGATAGCCTTCCATTTCCGAGAGGTTGAGCGTCTCGGCGACGATGCCCTGACCGGTGAAGGCCGCCTCGCCGTGGACCAGTACCGGGACCACCCGCGTGCCCTCCTCGTCGTGCAGATAGGCCTGTTTGGCGTAGACGATGCCCTCGATGACGGGATCCACTAATTCGAGGTGGCTGGGGTTGAAGCTGAGCGAGAGGTGCATCTTGCGCCCCTGCTCGGTGACGTGATCGTACGAATAGCCCTTGTGGTATTTGACGTCGCCCTCGTTGTCGGCCCGGTCGCTCTGGGCGGCCCCTTCGAATTCGGCGAAGATATTCTCATAGGGCTTGTGCAAAAGATGCGCCAACACGTTGAGCCTGCCGCGGTGGGCCATGCCGATGACCACTTCTTCGACCCCCAGTTTCGAGCCGGTGCTCACCAACTCGTCCAAGAGCGGCACCAGCGACTCGCCCCCCTCTAAAGAGAAGCGCTTCTGGCCGATATAGCGCGTGTGGAGAAACTGCTCGAATTCCTCGGCGGCCATCAGCCGCGCCAGCACTTGCCGCGACTCTTCATCCGACAGCGCCGGGTGGTTGAGACACGGCTCGATCCGCTGCTGCAGCCAGGTGCGCTGCTCCTTGTCGTGGATGTCCATATACTCGACGCCGATCGAGCGGCAATAGGTCGTCTTCAGCTTGCTCAACAGCTCCTTCAACGACCCGTCGGTCTTGCCTAGGAATCCGCCGGGGCCGACGCCCTTTTCCAGATCGTCCTCCCCCAACTCAAATTCCGACAGCTCCAATAGCGGCAGGCTCTCGCGATTGTGCCCCAGCGGATCGAGCTTGGCGACGAAGTGGCCCAACTGGCGATAGGCCTGCACCACTGCCTGCACGCCCTTGTCGGTGCGTTGGCGGTGCCGCCTTTCGGCCCCGGGAGGCGCTGCTTGCCCATCGGTCGCTGGCGCAGACCGCGGGGCTGCGGCCTCCTCGACGGCGGCCTCCTCAGACCGCAGAAAACCGAACTCAAAACCCTTAAAAAAGCAGCGCCACTCCTCTGCGAGCGAATCGGGATCGCTCAGATACTGTTGGTAGAGGGCCTCGATATACTCGGCGTTTTCGCTGTGTGGGTCGAAAGACGGCATGGGTCGACTCCAGTCTTGTCATCCATTTTCACCGCGGGCGGCTAGATCCCTAAAGCATATAAAACATAGAGATAATCACGACTTAGGACAAAAAATAAATCGATGTATCACCGGGCTCAATACTGCGGATTTGCCCCATTAATAAGACCTATTGCCATTTTTAATCCCCATTTCCTTGAATGCTAAAATCAGAGCAGCTAAATTAGCCAAACCGCCCTTTCACTGTGTTTTTTGCGGTGAAAATAATAACAGCCCCTTTTACTTAAGAGTCCAACGCCCATGTTGCTCACCTTCTCAGGTCCACCCGCCCTCTCCGAATTTCGCCGCCTGCCCCTCTTGGCGCGCTGCCGCCAGATCTTGCCCAACCTCGACGACCTGCAGGCGACCCATCTCTACGCGGTGTACCTCGAGCGCCCCATCACTGCCGACGAGCGAACGCGTCTCACCCAAATCCTCGCCATCCGCGACGACATCCCGCCCCGGTCGCCAAACGAGATAGCTATCTGTCCGCGACCGGGCACCACCTCCCCCTGGTCCAGCAAAGCCACCGACATTCTCAAAAACTGCGGCCTCGACTTCGCACTGCGCGTCGAGCGCGGCACCCTCTACACCTTTAGCGCCGACCCGACGCCCACCCTCGCCGACCTCGCCGACCTCTTCCACCAGCTCGACCCGCAGCCACTGATCCGCATCCCGCTGCGGGCCGACGGCCGCCAAGCCCTCGTTGCGGCCAACGCCGAGATGGGGCTGGCCCTCGTCGAGGACGAAATCGACTACTTCCACCGCGCCTATGCAGCAATGGGCCGCGACCCGACCGATGTCGAGCTGATGATGTTCTCGGTCGTCAACTCCGAACACTGCCGCCACAAAATCTTCAACGCCGATTGGATCGTCGACGACGAGCGCCAGCAGCACTCGCTCTTCGACATGATCCGCCATACCCACCCCACCCACCCACAGGGCACGGTCAAGGCCTACTCGGACAATTCCGGCATCATCCAGGGCTTTAGTGCCCCCATTTTCCGCCCCCGCATCGACGCGGCCCACCGCTACGCCTACCGCGACCAACAAACCCACGTCCTCATCAAAGTCGAAACCCACAACCACCCGACCGCCATCTCGCCCTATCCGGGCGCCTCCACCGGCGTTGGCGGCGAGATCCGCGACGAGGGCGCGGCCGGCACCGGCGGCTGGTCGCAGGCGGGTCTGTGCGCCTTCTTCACCTCGCATCTGCGCCTGCCCGGCTTCGCCCAACCCTGGGAAAGGGATCACGCCGAGTTTCCCGCGCGGCTGGCCACTCCATTGGATATCATGACCGAGGGACCCATCGGCGGCGCGGCCTTTGGCAATGAATTCGGCCGCCCCAATATCCTCGGCGTCTTCCGCACCACCGAAGACACCTGCGTCGGGCGCTATCGCGGCTATCACAAGCCGATCATGGTCGCCGGCGGCGTCGGTCTCATCGACGCCGAACACGTCGAAAAGCAAGAGCCCGCCCCCGGCGACTACGTGATCCAACTCGGCGGTCCGGCGATGCTCATCGGTCTGGGCGGTGGGGCCGCCTCGAGCATGGACACCGGCTCCAACCTCGCCGACCTCGACTTCGCCTCGGTGCAGCGCGACAACCCCGAAATGGAGCGCCGCTGCCAGGAGCTGATTAGCCGCTGTATTTCACTGGGCAGTAAAAATCCCATCCTGACCATCCACGATATCGGCGCCGGCGGGCTATCCAATGGCTGTCCCGAGTTGGTCGAAGACGTCGGCGCGCGCTTCGACCTGCGCGCCATCCACAACGACGACCCCGGCATGAGCCCGATGCAGATCTGGTGCAACGAGGCGCAGGAGCGCTACGTGCTGGTCGTCGGGCGCAACGACCTGGCGCGCTTCGCCGAATTGGCCACCCGCGAGCGCTGCCTCTACGCCGTTATCGGCGAAATCACCGGCACTGGCCGACTCGATCTCCGCGACCCACTGCTCGACGACCAACCCATCGACGACCTCGACCTCGCGGTCCTGCTGGGCAAACCGCCGAAGATGCTGCGCGACGTCGCCCGCCTAAAAGAAAACCACCCGCCACTCGACTTTGCAGGCGTCGCCATCGCCGCAGCCGCCGAGCGCGTGTTGCGCTTTCCCGCGGTGGCGGCCAAGACCTTCCTCGTCACCATTGCCGACCGCACCGTCACCGGCCTGATCGCCCGCGACCAGATGGTCGGCCCCTACCAGGTCCCCGTCTCCGATTGCGCCATGACCTGCCACTCGTTCAAAGGGCATACCGGCTCCGCCATCGCCATGGGCGAGCGCACGCCGCTGGCCCTCGTCGACGCCCCGGCCTCCGGCCGCATGGCCATCGCCGAGGCGGTCGCCAATATCGCCGCTGCCCACATCGGCG
>JAYYUU010000024.1:0-7204 GCA_036343835.1 Candidatus Latescibacterota bacterium
TCGAAGGTGCGTCTGAGGGCCTGGTGCCGCCGCCAGCGCGCCACGCTGGCGTGGTCGCCCGAAAGCAGCACCTCGGGCACGCTTAAACCCTCGAATTCAGTTGGCCGGGTATACCAGGGGCAATCGAGCACGGCCTCCTGGACGGAATCGTCCAAGGCCGAAGAAAAGTTGCCGAGGACGCCCGGCATGAGCCTGACTACGGCGTCGATGAGAACTAGGGCGGCCGGTTCGCCGCCGGTGAGTACATAATCGCCGACGGAGATCTCCTGATCGATGAGCCCGGTGCGAATCCGCTCGTCGACGCCCTTGTAATGCCCGCAGAGCAGCACCAACCGCTCGTTGAGCGAAAGTTCGACGGCCAGCGCCTGGTCGAGGGGCCGGCCATCGGCCGTCAGGTAAATGCAATGGCCCGCGTCCAGCTCCCGCTCCTGCCAGAGCCTGTGGACGGGCTCGGGTTTGAGGACCATGCCGCCACCGCCGCCATAGGGCTCGTCGTCGACGGTGCGGTGTTTGTCCGTCGCGCAATCGCGCGGGTCGTGGGTCTCGACCGCTAGTAGGTGTCGCCCGATGGCTCTGGCCATCATGCTGGTCTTCAGCGGCGAGGCGAAAAAATCCGGAAAGAGCGTAACGATGTCTATTTTCACTGTCCAAACAATTCCTCAAGACCCTGGATGACCACCCGGCCCGGCCCGATCTCGACGACGAAGTCGCCGACGGCGGGCACCAGGGTTTCGCCTTGCGCACCGCGCACCACCCAGACATCGGTGCTCGGCATTTGCATGACTGCGGCGATATGGCCCAGTTCCCGCCCGTGCTGGTCGACGACGGTGGAGTCGACCAAGTCGTCGATGTAATAAGTGCCCTCGGGTAAGGGGGCCAGTTGGTCGGGGGCGACGGTGACATAGCCCTTGACCAGTTCATCGCGCGCGTCTTCGGGGGTATCGATCCCCGCGAATTTGAGCAGCAGTCCCTTGGCGTCTGTGCGCCAGTGCTCGAGCTCGAGCGAAAGATCCGGCCGCCCCTCGCGTTGGAGGACGACGGAACTCAATTCGTCGAAGCGCTCGAGGCTGTGGGTCAGCGTTTCGGCCCTGACCTCGCCGCGCACTCCCCGCGTGCGGGAGATATGGGCTACGGCGATGCGTTGGTCGGGAGCAGCTGCCACTGCGAACTCGCCTGCTACTCCTCTTTGTCGCCCGCCTCAGCGGGAGCTTCCTCGGCGGCTTCCTCGGCAGTTTCCTCAGCCGGAGCTTCCTCAGCGACCGCGGCTGAGACTGCGAGCTTGCGCCGGCGCTTGGGTTTGTCGTGGCTGAGGGCGTCTTCGCGCACCGTGCCCTCCTGGCCCTTCCAGCGGGCCAGGATGCCCTGGCTGTCGAAGAGCGCCGCGACGGTCTCGGTCATCTGGGCGCCGTTGTTGAGCCATTCAATGGCGCGTTCGGCGTCGACCTTGACGCTGGCGTGCAGGGGGTCGTAGATGCCCACCTCGGCCAGGGCCCGGCCATTGCGGGGGGCGCTGACGTTCATGGCCACTATGCGGTAGTAGGGCTGTTTGCGCTTGCCTATTCTCGAAAGGCGAAGTTTGACCAAAGCTATTCTCCTCGGCGTGAGTGTCTCGAAAAAATAAATTTAGCCCGCAAAGGGCATTTTCATTCGCATGCGGCCGCCTTTGGAGCGGCCCAGCTGTTTCATCATCTTCTGCATCATCTGGAACTGTTTGACCAACTGGTTGACGTCTTGGACGGTCGTGCCGCTGCCGCGGGCAATGCGCTTGCGGCGACTGCCGTTGAGGATCTTGGGCTGCACCCGCTCCTGGCGGGTCATCGATTTGATGATGGCCTCGACCTGCGAGAAGGCGCCCTCGTCGACCTGCATGCCCTTCATCGCCTTGCCGGCGCCGGGGATCATGCCCATCAACTGGTCCAGCGGACCCATGCGGCGAACGGCCTGCAACTGCTCGAGAAAGTCCTCGAAGGAGAAGGAGGCCTTGCGCAGCTTCTCCTCCAGCTGCTGAGCTTTATCGCGCTCGATGACCTGTTCGGCCTTTTCCACCAGCGAGAGAATGTCGCCCATCCCGAGGATGCGCGAAGCCATGCGATCGGGGTGGAAGGGCTCGAGATCCGCTATTTTCTCGCCGGTGCCAACGAATTTGATCGGCTCGCCGGTGACTTCGCGGATCGACAGCGCAGCTCCGCCGCGGGCATCGCTGTCGAGCTTGGTCAGCACGCAGCCGCTAAAGGCCAAGCGTTCGTGAAAGCGGCCGGCAGTCGCCACCGCGTCTTGGCCCTGCATGCTGTCGGCGACGAAGAGGATTTCGTGCGGCGAGACCGCCTGTTGAATGCGGTCCAGCTCCGCCATCATTTCTTCGTCGATGCTCAGCCGGCCGGCGGTGTCGAGGATCGCGACGCTGCGATTGGTCTGACGGGCCTCATCGACGCCGCGACGGCAGATCTCGACCGGATCGGAGCCGAGGGGCTGGCTGTAGACCGACACCCCGACGGCGGCACCCAAGGTCTGGAGCTGTTCGACGGCGGCTGGGCGGTACATGTCGGCAGCGACCAATAGCGGCGGCCGGCCCTTGTCCTTGAACTGCCGGGCCAATTTGGCGGCGATGGTCGTCTTGCCGCAGCCCTGCAGACCGACCAGCATGATGACGGTGGGCGGATGGTCGGCCAGTTTCAGCGGGCTGTTGTTGCCACCGAGCAAGGCGACGAGCTCATCGTGGACGATTTTGACCAACTGCTGGCCCGGGGTCAGGCTCTTGAGGACGTCCTGCCCGAGGGCCCGTTCTTTGACCCGCTGAATAAAGCCCTTGGCGACTTTGAAGTTGACATCGGCTTCGAGTAGGGAGCGGCGGACCTCGCGCAGGGTCTCGTCGATATTGCGCTCGGTGATCCGGCCCTGCCCGCGGAGCGAGCGAAATATGTCTTCAAAGCGTTCGCTGAGTTGGTCGAACATGACTAAAGCACGCGGCTAAATATGGGAAATTACTAAATCAATACTGTGGACACTTTTTATAAGTGATTGATTTACAATGATTTACGTAATTTGATATAAAAAATCATAAGTCGTTGTTTTTACGTCACTTATGGATTTCAGATAGCTCAAATTGGCCGTTTTTCTCAAAAAGTGTCCGGACTATTGTAAATAAATATAAGTTATTATATAAGTAGGGCAATAGAGGGGGATCAGTCGCGCAGGGTGGCGATGGCCTGGGCGGGATCCGGCGCGCGAAAGACCGCCGAACCAGCCACCAAGAGCCGGGCACCGGCAGCGCGGCAGTCGGCGGCGTTGTCGGTATTGACCCCGCCGTCGATCTCGATGGGCAGGTCCAAGTCGCGGCGCTCGCTCTCCGCCGCTAGGAGCCGGACCTTGTCCAGGGCCTGGGGTTGGAAGGCCTGGCCGCCGAAACCCGGTTCGACGGACATGACCAGGGCCAAATCCAGCTCGTCGAGATAGGGATAGAGCATTTCGACGGGCGTGTCCGGGTTTACGGCCAGACCGCATTTGAGACCGTGTTGGCGGATGGCGTCGAGCGCTGCACCGGGGTCGGGCTCGATTTCGACGTGGATGGTCAGCGAGTCGGCTCCGGCCTCTTTGAAAGGCGCGATAAAGGGTAGCGGATCGCTCAGCATCAGGTGGGTGTCGAGCTCAAGCCCGGTGACTTTGCGGACCGCTGCTACGACGGGGAGGCCAAAGCTGATATTGGGAACGAAGTGGCCGTCCATCACGTCGAGGTGGAGCAAGTCGGCTCCCCCCTGTTCGACGCGGTCGATCTCTGCGGCCAGGCGGGCGAAGTCGGCGGCGAGGAGGGAAGGGGCGATTTGCGGATTGTTCATGGCGCTGCTCCGGTGTTTAGTGCGTCGGAATCGGGGGAAGTTCCTCCACGCTCAAGACCAGGTCGATGCGGCTCCGGCGCAGGATGTGCCTGCGGTGGTCGGGCGTTTGCGCGAGGACGGTGCCGACGGGTTGTTGGTTGTCGATGCGATTTTCGATTTGGCCGAGTCGCAGCTCGTATTTGCGCAGGGTGTCCTCCACGACCTCGATGGACAGGCCGACCAGGTTCGGAATTCGCTTGGGGGTGGTGGGCGAACCGCTGCTGATCTGCAGGTCGATCGAGCTGCCGCGGGAGAGCCGGGCGCCGGGGGAGGGCGATTGTCCGACGATGGCGCCCTCGGGGATGGTTGCGGAGGAAAGGTAGCGGGTCTGGCCGATCTGCAACTGATTGCCCTCCAATTGCAAGCGCGCCTCGCGGAGGCTGACCCGGCGCACATCGGGGACATCGTAATAGCGCGCTCCCTTGCTCGGGATCACGACGATGCGGCGGCCCTTTTTGACGCGGTGCCCGACGGTGGGATCTTGATCGACGACGGCGTTTGGGGGGATGGTCTCGTGGTGCAGCGAATCGCCGATGGCCATTCCCAGCCCCGATCTCTCGAGGCGGACGGTCGCGTTGGGTACTGAGAGGCCCTGGAGGTTGGGTACGCGGACGCTGGGCACGTCGACTATATAGGGCATGACGACCGCGTCGAGCAGGATCAGACCGATGATGCCAGCCAGCGCCGCTGCGGCGATGATCAGACCGAGATGGCGGAGGATATTTTTCACGGTTGGGCCTTGCGGATGCGGGCGGCAAAGCTGCCGTCGCCGGGATGGTGGCCGGGGATGGTCAGGACGTAGCGACCGGCCCAGGATCGATCGGGGAAGCGAGTGTCGGCGCGCTCCAACTGGGCGCTCGGCATCTGCGCGAGAAAGCGTTCGACAATCGCCTCGTTTTCCTCTCGTTCTAAGCTACAGGTGCTGTAGACCAGGATGCCGCCGGGGCGCAGGTGCTCGTAGGCGCGTTGCAGCAGCAGTTGTTGCCGCGCGGTCAGTTCCGGGAGTTGGTCGGGATTGCGATGCCAGCGCACATCCGGTCGGCGTCCGAGGACGCCGGTGGCACTGCAGGGCACGTCGGCGAGCACGCGGTCGAAGGAGCCGTCCCCGGGGTCGGTGCCGTCGCGGGCGATGGGGTGGAGCGCCTTGAGCCCGAGGCGCCGGGCATTTTCGCGGACCCGGCCCAGTCGCGATGGTGAGATATCTGCCGCAACCACCAACCCGCGGTCTTGCATCGCCGCCGCCGCCTGGGTCGCCTTGCCGCCGGGCGCACTGCACAGGTCGAGCAAGTGTTCGCCCGGTTGCGGATCGAGCAGGGCGACGGCCAGGGCCGCATTGGGGTCCTGGACCTGGAATTTGCCCTGCTGGTAGGCCGGTGAGGCAAAGAGCTCGGCGCCCTTTGCCACTTTGAAAAAACCGGGCAGCGGCCCCGTCGGTTCCAGATCGAGTTCAAGCTCTGCACCAGGGCGCAGCGGGTTGAGGCGGATATTGAGTTCGGCGGGCTGGTTGTTGGTCTTAAGCAGGGGTTCGACGAACTCTGTGCCCCAGCGCTCGACCCAACGCTCGACCAGCCATTCGGGATGGGAGTAGAAGACCGACAGATAGCGCACGGGTGCTTTATCGGGGTCGGGATAGTCGATGCGGTCGTGCTCTCTGACCAGGCGGCGCAGCACCGCGTTGACCAGCGCGGCGATGCCCTGGTGGGCGAAGTGCTTGGCCAATTCGACCGAGGTGTGAACGGCGGCGCGCTGGGGCACGCGGTCGAGCCAGAAGAGCTGATAGGTGCCCAGGCGCAGGATATGTCGGGCCCAGGGCGAGAGTTTGTCGACGGGCCGCGAGCAGCAGGGGGTGAGCATCCAGTCGAGGCGCTTTTGCCACCGCACCGCGCCCAAGGCCAGTTGGCGGGCAAAGCGCGCGTCGCGGTTTATGGGCAGTTTGGCGTCGAGGACTTGCAGCAATTCGTCGAGGGAGCTGGTTTGTTGCTCCAGATTGAAGAGCAGGAGCGCGGCAGCGGCGCGGGCGGAGTCGGGTGCGGGCATGGGATTAGCGGAGGAGGAGCATGGTGCGGTGCCGCTCCACGGCATCGGCGGTCGACGTCGATGATGTCGAGACTGCGCTCAGGCGGTAGAGATAGAGGCCGCTGGCGGCGAGTGCGCCCGATGTCGAGCGGCCATCCCAGTGGATCGCGTGCTGGCCGGGCGGCGCGCTGCCCGCGAAGGGGATCGCCACTTTTTGACCGCTGAGATTGAAAATTTCCAGTCGGGCAAAACGCCGTGCACTCGGGGGGATGGTAAAGGCGATTGTGGTGCCGGCGTTGAAGGGATTGGGATAGTTCTGTTCCAGGGTCAATGCTCGAGGTTGTGGGCCGTCCTCGGGCGTCAAGATGGCCGTGACGGGACTTGCCCAGACGATCTGGCCTGTGGCGCAGAGGGCGTCGGCGCCACAGGCGTTCAGGACGACCGTAGTCGCCGCAGCGTCGGCTCCGGATTCGGCATCGAGCAGCAGGTGGGCATTGCCGCGGTGGTTGCTGGTGGTCAAAACTTGCCGCACCACACCGGCTGCAATGGGGAGGATTTCATCGTCGATCAGCGCAAAGACCGTACCCGATCCGCGATTATCCACATCCCAGGTGGTGATTTCGTTGACGCGGAAGCGGCCGGAGTCGAATAGCCGGGCCGTGACGAGGGCCTCGCCGGCGCTTTGGTCCGGGACATTGCCGGTGCCCATAGGCGAGAACGGGAGCTCTTGTGCGGCGGGTTGGAGGAAGAGGCCGGGCTGTAACACCTGGCCCTCTGTGTCGCAGTAGTTGCCAAGGACCATGCCTTGCACCGGATATATCGTGTCTCGTTCTGCGAAAGAGAGACCCAGCGATATGGCGTCGAGGTAGATGTTTACCCGAGTCTCAGGGGTGACGTCGGCCGCCAGTTCGAAACCCAGATTCGCGAGATGGCCCTCGCCCGCTAGGCCTTCTCCGCCAAAGACCGCGATGCCCCATTCGGCGCGGTCGCCTTCGACAAAGGGTGATCCGGGGTTGATAAAGGCCTCCGCTGCGGTCTCCTCGCCCATCGTGCCAAAGGCCGAGACAATGGCTGCGGGAGGCTCCCAGCTGAATTCGAATTTGATTTGGCGTACGCCGCTCATATTGCGCGCCGCCACGCTCATCTCGACGATGCCGCCGGCCGAGAGCCCGCAGAGGGGACTGAGCGCGGCAACGTCGATCTCGACTGCGGCGTTGGGGCCGGCGGCGCTGAGTCGGGGTAGCGAGCAGACTAGGATGGCCAGGTACAATGGGCGCAATGGGCGCAATGCGAATTTCCGGATGGGTAAAGGAGCG
>JAYYUU010000025.1:0-5162 GCA_036343835.1 Candidatus Latescibacterota bacterium
CAGCCCGTAGTCGAAGCCGACGATCTGCAGGTTGGTGTTGTCCTGGACATTGCCCTCGGCCTGGGCGACCAGCAAAAGCACCGATTCGCCGCTGGCGTTGAGCTGGTTGTCGGAGGTGACCCAGACCTGATAGTCGTTGCCCAGCTCCAGGCGGAATTCCACCTTTTTGATCTCCTCCTTAGCGCCGGAGGCGCGGTTGACAAAAGCCGGGCTGTCGAAGTCGTAGCGCAGGCGGATCTCCTCGGTGCCGTCGGCGGAGAGGAAGCCCTCCTGCACGAAACCGCCCTCGATGATCGGCTCGAAGCGAATTTCCTTGCCGCGGTTCTGGGTGCCGTCTATGTAGGTGATGATGATGTCGGAGCCGGCGGGGAAGAAGGCGGTGCCGCCGATACCGTCCTCGGGGCTATCGTCGCGCAGCACGATCTCGATGACCGAGACTTTCTGGTTCTGGTCGACCGAGAGCTCGCCGGTGAAGGGGTTGCCGGTAAAGCCGTCGATCAGGGTGTTGGACTGGTGGGCGTTGACCATCGTCAGCCCCAGGGTGGCAAAGTCGCCCACCTGCGCAGTGGCCCGGCTGCCGAACATCGAGGTGGCGTTGGTGACCAGGCTCTCCTGGTCGTTGGTCGTGTTGCCACCCGTCCTACTGAGGCGCGAGTAGATCACCGTCCCCTGGTATTTGTCAGCGGCGTAGTCGAACTGGATGCCGTCCCAGCGCGGTTTGGAGAAGGTCATCGGCGTCAGCGTCGAGCGGATCTGGGCGCCGGCGGTCAGGGCGTAGTGGGGCTGGCCCCTAGAGTCGGCGGAGACGATCATGCGATTGAACCAGGAGTTGAAGCGGCCGGCCTTGAGCACCGAGGATCCGAACTGCCGGGGCTGGGTCTGCGAGTTGTTGAAGATCAGCCAGCCGTGGGTGATGTAGTTGCCGTAGAGGTCGTAGTAGTGGTCGCCCTCGAGGGTGGTGCTGACATAGCTGCGGAAATGGTCGCGGGCGTAGTTGGAGTACTCCCACTGCCGCCACTGGTATTCGTTGAAGAGCTCCTGGGGCACGTACCATTTGCGCAGCGCCGGATCGAGAGCGCCGAACATCACGCCCGACCCTTCGGGGGCGAAGGAGACGACGCCTCCTCTTTTGACCTGGCCCAGGCGCGCCCCGTATTCCTGGGCATAACTCGTAGCAGCCAGCCAGAGTGCCGCAATTGCGATCCAGCATATCGTTTTCCGGTTCACTACATCCCTCCTAGGTACAAGTGCTCCGATCGTCGCCGATGTGCATCTAAATACGATGGCGGCATCGACTTGTCAAGTAGAGTGGCTCAATAGGCCACGGCGATGATGCGCGTGCGCGTGGCCGTGCTGCTCCGGTCGTCGGCGTCTAGCTCTACCTGGCAGAGATAGAGCCCGGGCGGCACGACCTCGCCGTGATCGTCCCTGCCGTCCCAGGGCAGGCTGGCCCGGCCGCTGAGCACCATCTCTGCGCTGGACCAGACCAGGCGGCCATCGAGGGTGTAGATTCGCACCTCGAGGGTGCGGCTGGATGTCAGTTTGAAGATCTCCAGCGAGATTTTGGCCGCGTCGTTGATCCCGTCTCCGTTGGGGGTAAAGGGATTCGGGCCGATGGTCAGGGCGTCGATCAGGCTGGCATCGATAGGGACGTTGATCGCCAGGGTATTGCTGCCGACCCCTTCGTCGGCGTTGCCCGGTTCGACCGACTGCCACGGCGCTGCGAGGTCGGTGCCGCCCGCGGTGTTGCGCACGGCCATACGCAGGGTCGTGCCGTTGAGGAAGACCGGCGCCGAAAAGCGCAGCCGGAAGCGCCTGCCTGGCCCGGTCACGATGCCGCGGGAGCTGGTCTGGAGGCGGTTGTAGGCCACCGCGTCGAGCGAGTCGCCACGCTCGTCGAAGGGGAACGGGGCCCCGTCGCCGCGCAGTACGCGGAAATAGCGCACCGGTCCCTGTTCCTCCACGGGCAGGTCGCGATAACTGGTCTGGTTGGCCTCGGTGAGGACCCCGCTTGAGAGGCGGAAATAGCGGATATCACCCTTCTCGTCCTCGTCGAGAGTGCCGTAGGCGGCCCCGGTCAGCGACAGGCCGTCCTGGGTCACGGGCACCTGCTCGCCCTCGACGGTGATGCGGTTGTAGACGCGGTCGGCGTCGGGCAGGATATTGAGCGCGTCGTCTAAAAGCACCAGGATCGAGTCGCCGCCATTGGCCTGGACCTGGATCTGGCTGCCGTCGTCTGCGGTGAGGACGCCCTCGTCGGCTCCGGGGCGAAAGACCTGTTCGGTCTCGTCGCTACCCACCCCGAACTCGAGCAGCTCGAGGTTTTCCGAGGCCGGCATGGTGAGCAGGATCTCGTCGAAGCCGGCGCTGCGCGAGCGCGAGGGCGACTCGATGTAGTTGGGCTGGACGAAGACGTTGAAGGTCTCCCGTGCCCCCGGGATTTCTACTTCGGCGGGCCAGAGCTCGGCGATGATCCGCTCGGCCACGGGATTGAGCAACTCGATCTCGAGCGAGCGGATCTCGGCGGCGGCCTCGCGGTCGGTAGTGATCATCTTGACCTGGAGCTGCATGAATTTGCGCAGGCCGGGGGAGGTGACGATGTCGCCGGTCTTTTGGTAGGCGCGGCTCCAAGGGCTCCAGCCGCTGGTCGGTACGAAGGTGGTGTCGGCCGGACCTTTGAAGCTGCCGAGCAGGTTGCGCCAGGCGTCGAAGGTGATCTCGACGCCGGACTTGTCAAAGTAGCGGATGACCTTGCCGAGCAGGTCGCCGGTGCGGGTGCGGATCTCGAGGGTGGTCCCCGGCGGAGTTTCGGCTTCCCAGGTGATGGCGCCGAAATTGCGGGGGCCGGGCAAGGTGATCAGATCCGAGGTCAGCACCACTTCGGCGGGGTAGGCGGTGGTGAAGAGCTGGTATTCGGCGATGGTCGGCCCCGTGTTATAGCCGCCCCTGCGGCGGGGATTGGCCGAGATGATGCTCATTTCGAGAAAGTGCAGCTTGGGACTTGAGTCGTAGGTGTCGATGATGTGCTCGAAGCGGTCGTCGCTATTGTCCTCGCGGAAGCGGGGACTGAGCCGGGCCCACTTGATCCGGCCCCGGGTATCGCGCGAGCCGTCCGAGCCGCGGATCAGGTAGCCATCGATTAAGGTTTGCGGTAGGGCGGAGGAGATGCGCATCGCGTCGAGCCAGAAGGTGGCCCCCATGTCGACGGTGAGCACGCCGCGGGCGATGGTCGGCGACCAGACCAGGTGCAGAAAGCTGGTGTTGTAGTCGGCGTCGAAGGCCGGACCCGGGATGAACCCCGTGCCCGTCAGCTCGAGGTTGCCGCCACCGGCGATCATCCCGGCGCTGATATTGTCGCCAAAACCCCAGACCTCGATCCCGGCAAGGCGGGGGCGCTCGCGGCGGTAGTGGTCCTTGCGGCCCTGGCGCTCGGCTTCGAGACTGTCGTAGATCTCTTGTGCGACCGGTTCCTCAAAGCCCTGCTGGTCGCGGATGAAGTAGACGATATCGCCCCGCTCGTTGGCGGGGAGGGCCAGCCACTCGTCTTCGGCGATCAGTTCGCTGCGCCCACCGCGGGTATTGCTGACGACAATGCGGATGGTCTCCACCATTTTGCCGGCCCAGTTGGGGTCAGACCGGAACTGTTCGAGGCCGAAGCGGAAAGTGCGCTGGTCGCGGTTGGGTGCCTGGGTGCTGGCCACCCGTTCAAAGGTGATTTTGTCGAAGTTTTCCTGCACGGGTTCCTGGTCGGGCGCGGCGAGGACCCTAAACTGGAAGAACGGATCGCCCAGCTCGTCGGCGACGAAGTGGAGGATCAGGGAATCCACCGCCACTACCCGGCCCAGGTCGACCTCGATCCACCAGTCGTCGAGTGGGTCCAGGGGATTGGGTTCCCAGAAGGTGGCAGGGTCGTCGTCAAGAATATTGGCGGCGGTGATCAGATTTGAGCCGACACGACTGATCCCGGGCCGGAAGAAGTAGGAGTAGAGGACGTTGTCCTTGTTGTCGGTGATGACGTTGCCCTTGATGTCGACGGTCGCAGTGCTGTCGATGTTGAGGATGGCGTTCTGTTTGCGCTTGCGCCGGAGGTCGGGTATGGAGCGGGTGAAAGTCTCCAAATCGTCGAGCAGATTGTAGCGCTCGCGGAAGAAGTGCGGCTTGACCGCGCCGTTGGGTGCGACATCCACCGCGTGGGTGGGCAATTGCCAGTTCTTCCAGTGGGTAATGGTGTTGACCACCACGGAGCGGGTGGTGACGCGGTGGCCCTGCTGGGCGTCGATGGGTGCAGCGAGTACCGCGAGGAGGCCGCAGAACAGCAGGGGGAGCCGCAAGCAGACGAGGACATGTCTCATGGTCGTCTCCTGAGAATTTGGTAGCGCGCATCACCTTCTGTGACGCGGATAAGGCAATTTATCGGCAGATCCGAAAAGCGCTGGCTGACCCCGCCGGGCCAGTGCACGTGCAGGCTGTCGACCGCAGCGGCGGTGCCCAACCCCAGTTGCAGGACGGGGCTGTTAGACGAGCCGAAGCCGAAGCCGCTCGTGCGTCGTGCGCGCGCGGTTCGACCGGCGGCAAAGGTGGCGACGCGAGCGCCGATGGCGCTGCGGTTTGTGCGGGTGCCGACGAGCTCTACTTGTAAATAATGATGCGCGGGACCGTCGTTGCGATAGAGATTATTGGCCCAGACGTCGGCGTCGTAGTGACCGCCGAGACCAACGTAGAGATCCACATCGCCGTCCTGGTCGAAGTCGGCGAAGGTCGCCCCGTGGCCCTTGCCCAGACTGCCTGTGCCCGCAGCGGCGGTGATGTCGGCAAAGGTGCCGTCGCCCATGTTGCGGTAGAGCACATTGGGTTCGAGGCGGGACATCTGAGGACCGCCATTGGCCAGGTAGATATCGACGAAACCGTCGTTGTCGACGTCGGCGGCACCGGCGCCCATCGTGCCGAACGAGCGCGCCAGGCCGGCGGGGCCGGTTATGTCCACAAAAGTGCCGTCGCCGAGATTTCGGTAGAGAAAAGGGCGGTTGGGCTCGATTGCCTCACCGGTAACCTGGCTGTTGAGGACGTCGGGGAAAGCACTCATCGTTGAAACAAAGAGGTCGAGCAGGCCGTCGTTGTCAAGGTCGAAAAAGAAAGCGACATAGCCGCCTTCCACGGGAAAG
>JAYYUU010000026.1:0-6268 GCA_036343835.1 Candidatus Latescibacterota bacterium
TTGAAGATCCAGGTGCGCCTTTCGTCTTCCTCGGAAAAGTAGGCTGGGCAGTCGATATGCGAATGGTAGTAGCCCGACACCCGTCCCCCGCTAGATTCGGCCTCCGCAGCAATCCCACTCAATACTTTCGGGGCGATTATATAGGCTGTACGGGCATCGCGGGGGAAGCTTTTGCGGTCTTTGTCGTGCATTGCTTGCTGTATATTTTCGCAGACGTGAATAGCCGACACACTCCCGTGCTCTGTCAGCACGCCGCAACACTCGGCGGGATACTCTTTGAGGGCTTGGGCATAGATCTCTTTCATATCGCTCCGCGCAATACGCAACATCAAATCTCCTTTCTCTGAGTCGCTGCTGCTAAGGCCAGCTGCCACATCGGCGTGCTCATATATTTATCGCCGCCATCGCTGAAGACGGTCACTACGACCCCTGCTGCGATCTGGCGGGCCACTTCTAGCGCCGCCCAATACGCCCCACCCGAAGACTGTCCGACCAGCACTCCCTGCTCGACGGGCAAGCGCAGCGCGGTATCATAGGCGTCCTCGGTGTCGACCGGCACCTTGTAGTCTAGAAAGTCTTCTTCGTAGATGCCGGGGACGATCGAACTCTCCATGTGCTTGAGGCCCTCGATGCCGTGGAAGGCTTCAGCCGGCTCGGCGGCGATGACCTGGATCGCGGGATTGAGCGCCTTGAGCCCCCGGCCCGTGCCCATCACGGTGCCGCTGGTGCCGATGGTGGCGACGAAATGGGTGATGCGCCCACTGGTCTGCTGCCAGATCTCGGGTGCCGTAGTATCGCGATGGGCGTGCCAATTGGCGGGGTTGTTGTACTGGTCGGGTTTGAAATAGCGGTCGGGATCGGCCTCGTAGATCCGCCGCGCTGCTAAAATCGCCCCGTCGGAAAGCTCACCGGGGTCGGTGTAGACCACTTCGGCCCCATAGGCGGCGAGAGTGGCCTTGCGCTCACGGCTGACATTGGCCGGCATCGCCAGTTTGACCTGGTAGCCCTTGGCCGCACCGATCATCGCATAGGCGATGCCGGTATTTCCGGAAGTCGAGTCGAGAATGACCTTGCCCGGCACCAGTAATCCATCGCGCTCGCCGTCCTCGATCATCCGCCGCGCCGGACGGTCTTTGACCGACCCACCGGGATTAAAAAACTCCAGTTTGGCGTAGATTTCGACTCGCGGCGGTATCGCCGGATCCACGAGCCGCAATAATGGGGTATTGCCGATATTTTCGACAACCGAGGGGCTCAGCACTGCGGATCCCGCCTCATCCTCTGCTCTCATCCGCCCTCCCCATTGCTCATGACGACGACCTGGTCTTCTATCTCGCCGAGCTTCTGCTCCAGCTCATTCCGGCGCTGCGAGACCCGGTGCCGCTCGGTCCGGCTCTCGGCCAGTCGCTGCCCCATGGCCCCGATAACGCTGCGGTAGACCTGGATGCACAGCTTGGCGTTGCTGCGCAATAGGCGGTCGAAGGCAACTTTGCGCAACACCAGTAAGTTGCTGTCGCTCAAAGTGCTAACGGTAGCTGAACGCGGCTGGCCGGTGATCAAGCCCATTTCGCCGACCGGAGCTACGGGGTCAATGCTGGCGAGGAGCACCTGCTTCTCGTTGTACACTCCGAGTTGGCCGCTGAGCAACATGTACAGCTCATCGCTCTGGCCATTGAACTGACAGATGGCCTCCCCACCGCGCACCCCGCGAAACTCACACGATTGCAGCACCATGCGGGTATAATCCGAATCCAGACCGTGGAACATCGGAATTTTATGGATGACTTTGAGCAATGCCAGTGCTTTGTCTACCAAGGGAATCGCGCTCCCACCGCGTGGAATTTACCACCCCTACCAAGCCGATTCTATCAATGGGGCGATTGTTTAATATATCGGCACCCAACCCAGTGTCAACCAGCGAAACCGCCCCTTGCTTGACACCTCTGGAACCAGCACTTATTTTCTCGCGTTTTCCATCCCTCCTGACAATCCAACTTTTTCACCAGGTGTAACTTATGGAAGTACCGATCGAAGGTTTAGGCGACTGGGAACGCACGCACGACTGCGGGACCCTCAGGGCTACGGACATCGGCCAGCGGGTAGTGCTGATGGGATGGGTCTGGCGTCGCCGCGATCACGGCGGCGTCATCTTTATCGATCTGCGGGACCGCTATGGCCTTACCCAGGTCGTCTTCAACCCACAACACGACCCCGCAGCCCACCAAAAAGCCGACCAGCTGCGCAGCGAATATGTCATCGCCGTCCAGGGCGAAGTCGAATCCCGCCCCGAAGGGATGATCAATCCCAAGTTGTCCACCGGCGCCATCGAGGTCAATTGCGACCAGCTGCGGGTGCTCAACCGCTCCCCAACCCTGCCTTTTCTCATTGAAGACGATATTGACGCCGGGGAGGAAATCCGCCTCAAATATCGCTATCTGGACCTGCGTCGGCCCTGCGTCCAGGCCAAATTGCAACTCAGACACCAGGCTTACCAAACTGTGCGCAAAGAGCTGGATCGGCAGCGCTTTATCGAGATTGAAACGCCCTTTCTCACCAAGAGCACCCCCGAAGGAGCCCGCGACTATCTAGTGCCCAGCCGGGTGCACCCCGGTCAATTCTTCGCCCTGCCCCAGTCGCCACAGACCTATAAACAGCTCTTGATGATCTCCGGCTACGACCGCTATTTCCAGATCGTCAAATGCTTCCGCGACGAGGATTTGCGCGCCGACCGCCAGCCCGAATTTACCCAAATAGATATCGAGATGTCCTTCGTCCGCGAGGATCGCGTCATGGACATTGCCGAGCAGCTGACCCGGGCTCTATTTTTACAACTGCGCCAGATCGACCTACCCGACCCCTTTCCCCGCCTCACCTATCGCGAAGCCATGGCCCGCTTTGGCTCGGATAAACCCGACTTGCGCTTTGGTCTCGAGCTGAAAAACGCCACGGAGGGCGCGCGGGCATCGGAGTTCAAAGTCTTCCACTCAGTTCTTGATGGAGGAGGTCAGGTTAAAGGCATTAATGCCAAGGGCTGCAACATATTGTCTCGAAGCCAAGTCGATGATTTAATCACCTTTGCCCAAGATCTCGGCGCCAAGGGACTGAGCTGGATGAAACACGGGGATTCCGGACTCGAATCGTCCATTGTCAAATTTTTCCCCTTAGCAGCCCAGGAGCTGTTGATCGACGCGCTCGAATCGGAGCCCGGCGATCTTTTGCTCTTCGTCGCCGATCAACCCGCACTGGTCGCCCGCGTGCTCGGTGCGCTGCGGTTGGAACTGGCCAACCGGCTCGATCTCATCCCCACCGACACCTGGGCCCCGCTTTGGGTCACCGAATTCCCCCTCCTCGAGCGCGACGAAGAGGCCAATCGCTTTACGGCGATGCACCACCCATTCACTTCGCCTATGGAAGCGGATTTGCCGCTGCTGGGTAGCGATCCCGCAGCGGTCAGAGCCCGAGCCTATGATCTGGTCCTCAATGGCAACGAAATCGCCGGCGGTAGCGTGCGTATCTTCCAGCGCCCGATTCAAGCCCGCCTCTTCGAATTGCTGGCGCTGAGCCCCGAAGAGGCCGAGGCCAAATTTGGCTTTTTACTCGCCGCCCTCGATTATGGAGCCCCCCCCCACGGCGGCATTGCCTTCGGTTTTGACCGCTTGATCGCCCTGCTCGCCGGCGAGGATTCAATCCGCGAAGTCATCGCCTTTCCCAAGACCAACAAAGCCGTCGGTCTGATGGAAAACTCGCCCTCGCACGTCGAAGTGGACCAATTGCGCGAACTGGGCATTCGGCCAGCTTGAAAAAGCGATCTTAACTCTTTGTCAGGACAGATTATTGCTTGACATCCGATATAGGCCGTATTACCTTTTCACCTGTATTGCGCCCATATATATTAGTTTCTGCTTTAGTTACATAAAAATGGCGTACAACCTACTGACATAGATTTAGCAAGCGGAGGACTACTCGATGAGCCATTTTTCCACTTTGAGAACCCTGGGTATTGTCCTGGTGGCCGTGGCCCTACCCCTCGTGGCCGGCTGTGGAGGCGTATCCCAAGAAGAAATGGATGCCCTAGAGGTATCTCGCCAGGCCACCGTCGCAGCCGAAGAGAAGGTGAACGAGCTGCAGGCCGAAAAAGCGCGTCTCGAGCGCAAGCTCGCCGAGCGCCAGGCCACCAAGAAAGCGCTGGAAGACAAACTGGCAGCAACCAAGCAGAATCTCGCCAAGTAGGCCATAAGAGATGAGAAAGGGTATGACCATGAAGAAGTTGTTCATCGGCGGGTTGGCCTTAGCGTTGCTGGTTTTGGCTAGCGAGAATGCCGCCGCCCAAAAAGAAAAGAAGATGACCCGTGAGGAATACGTGGCCCAGATCGCCGACCTGACCGGTCGCGAGACCAAGGCCCAGGGCCAAATCGAAGAATTGAACGCCCAGATTGAAGCGCTCAAACCGCAAATCGCCGCAACAGAAACGGCGAACTCCGATATCAATGCCCAAACCCTTTCGGCCGTTGCCAGTTCCGAATCCGATATCAAGAGTTTTGGCAAAGAGCTCGATGGCATCATCGCCCAGCTCGAAGGCCTTATGTCGCTGGCCCCTGAAGTGCTGATCCGACGCCGCGGCGAAGTCGTCGACCTTGCCGCCCAGGCCGACGATCTCAAACAGAGCAAGGTCTCCGCCCTACCCGCAATGGCGGACAAGCTCGTCAACATCGACAAAATGATCGCCCAGCTCAAGGCCCGGGTCGCCCAGCCGGTGACCATCGACTACACCGTCGCACAGGGCGACAATTTATGGAGCATCGCCCAACAGGAGCGCGTCTACGCCGATCCCTATATGTGGCCCCGCCTCTACCGGGCCAACAAAGATCAAATCCAAGATCCGGATCTGATCTACCCCGACCAGACGCTGGCCGTACCCTTCGGCGTCGCCGAAAATCAGCACTTGGTCACCAGTGGTGATTTCCTCTTCAAAATTGCTGCCGAAGTCTACAATAACGGGGGCAAATGGCATAAAATTTACGAGGCCAATAAGCAGCAGATCGTCGAGCCACACTTGATTTTTCCTGCTCAGGTCCTCGAAATTCCCAGTAATTAACTACTTGATTTAAAGACCTTCCATAGCCAAAAAGGGGTTTGATCCTTCCCAACAGGGAGGGTTTTAAACCCCTTTTTGTATTCTACGGGCGCTAATGAAGGACATTTCCATATCGGGTATCGATCGCCTCTCCCTATTCGGGCACAACGATCAGCACCTAGCCCACATAGAAAAGAAATACGGCATCAGCTTGGTCGCCCGTGGTGACAAACTCACCCTCAAGGGACCCGAAGCTTCCGTCCGCGAAGCCGATGGGTTGCTATCCCACCTCGTCGAGCGCATGCGCCACGGCCCGAGCCTCGACGAAGCAGAGCTCAATGACTTGATCCACCAGAGTCCCGCCCCCCCCCAATACGACCAGATCGCCGACGAAAAACACGTCGCCAACACCTACAAGACCACAATCCGCGCCCGCACCGCAGGCCAGGCGCAATACCTCGAGGCCATCGACAACAACGATATCGTCTTCGGCATCGGGCCCGCCGGCACCGGCAAGACCTATCTGGCGGTGGCGATGGCGGTATCCGCCCTGCGGCAAAAGCAAATCTCGCGGATCCTGCTCGCCCGACCCGCCGTCGAAGCCGGAGAGAAACTGGGCTTTTTGCCCGGGTCCTTCGAGGACAAAATAGACCCTTATCTGCGCCCGCTCTACGACGCGTTACAAGACCTGATGGAACCCGAGCGACTGCGGCGCATGCAGGATATGAAAATCATCGAAGTCGTGCCGCTGGCCTATATGCGTGGACGGACGCTCAACGAGTCGTTCATCATCTTGGATGAAGCGCAAAATACCACGCCGCAACAGATGAAGATGTTCCTCACCCGATTGGGCAGCCATTCCAAAGCGGTGGTGACCGGTGATATTACCCAAACCGACCTCGGCGACGACCAGCCCTCGGGACTGGTCGTCGCGCCCAAAATCTTAACCGACATCTCCGGCCTGGCCTTGGTCCGGCTCAACGAGCGAGATGTGGTCCGCAACCCGCTGGTGCAAAAAATCATCAAAGCCTACGACAGCTACGAGGAGGCCCACGGAGAACAGGTGACTGCCGTGCCATGAACGCGCTCAAATCCAGGTGGTTCGGGTTAAAAAGCCGCAGCCGCCACAATTTGGCCAAGCCCTGGCGGCCGCACTCTTTGTGGGCGTTTCGCATCGCCCTGGCCTTGCTCGTC
>JAYYUU010000027.1:0-5146 GCA_036343835.1 Candidatus Latescibacterota bacterium
AGCGCGGATACCACCAGCATCATCACGTAGACCTGTACCTGTGCGGAGCATTTGCGCGCGAAGGGGCCGCCCCGCCAGACCGTCGCTGATTTCCACAGAGAACACACGACCGCAAAAGCGCAAAACCAAAATCCTAGGGCGTAGATGTCCACCTCGCGACCGCCGATGTAGTACCACAAAACCCACCCTACGACGAACGCTGCCAGACCCGCCGCCAAACGCCTATCGCGAGCGGTGAACTTGAGCAGCGTGTTGAAAAACCCGATCAGCAAAAAAAGAAGAAAAATCGCCCCCGGCGTGTTGAAGTCGAAGGCCATATTAGTTGAGCGCATCGCCATATTGGTGTAGGGCGCGCCGATGGCGAGGAAGAAACTGAGAAATGAGCCGACCCAGAAGCCGCGCAGAGACAGGCGAGAGGGTCCCTTGGTGTCGGTGAGGGAGGTGTCCCGGCGACCTGTTAGATGGCTGTTGTATGTGGTGGGAAGGGCTCTATTCACGATAAATGGAGTGGGAAAGGCGTGGGTTGAAAAAGGGCCTTTTCTCCAGCTCGGGCAAGGACCTGCGGGCGGCCCCCACGGAGAGAGTGCCTGCCGCAGTCGGCCTTTCCCGTGCTCTTAGCGCAATAAACGGATGCGCTTACCCTCCCTGCAGCGCCTCCTCCTCGGTCTCGCGGATTCTCGACGCGGCAGCAACCCCATGATCGTGAAGGTCTTGGCCATCGTCCGGGCCACATTGCAGAAACCGACGCGAGCGCCAAGAATTTCAACCATGTAAACTATTTCAGTCGAGTAGGAAACGCCCATGCTGTTGACAATCTTACACTGTTCCGGATTGATGGCGAAGACTCGGACGCCGTCGACTCTGGTCACCACACACGTTCCTCGATCACCCGGCCTAGTTCGTCCACTCTCAGTGTGGTGCGATTTACTATGACCCGATCGCTCTCGCTCTGGTGCCAGATTGTATACCACACCGATTTCTCGAGGACATGCCCGCTGGGCGCCATGGAATAGCCCCAGCGAAACCGGCGGATTGCCGCCGGTCGCACGTGGAAGGCACGCCCCATCGCACTAATGTTGGCCAGGGGTAGCCAACGCGCTTCCACCGTGGCATAAGGGTAGACGTATTCCTCCATCATCCGCACTTCATGCCGAAGCAGCATCTCACCGGCCCGACTGCGATCGACATCTCGGACTTTGTCGGCCCAACTCGACCCCGCTGCGGCGACCGCCGCTACGAGCAGACAGAGGACGCTGCGCATGCATTGCGATGTCTTGCCGATAGGTGCCATCTTGTCTATCCTATCGGCGCGGCGCTAGGCCGAATTCAATTACTCAGAAAAAATCATGCCGACCCTTTATTATGTCGCCGACCCCATGTGCTCCTGGTGCTGGGGCTTTACCCCGACCATTGAAGCACTACGGGCAGAGGACCGCTGCTCCCTCCACTATGTGATGGGGGGACTCGCCTGCGACTCCGACGAGCCGATGCCCACCGACATGCGTGACTATGTGCAAGACGCCTGGCGCGAGGTAGCGCAGAGGACTGGCGCTTCCTTCAACTGGGATTTCTGGAGCCAGTGCCAGCCCCGCCGCTCGACCTACTCCGCCTGCCGCGCCGTCCTCGCCGCTGGCGACCTTGGCCCTCATATGTTCCACCGCATCCAACGCGCCTACTATTTGGAAGCCCGTAACCCCTCCGACGTCACGGTCCTCGTCGAACTCGCCGCCGATCTCGGCATGGACTCCGCGCGCTTCGTTGCCGCTCTGGCCTCGTGCGAAATCGAAGCGGCGCTGCAGGATCAATTCCGCTTGCGCCGCCGGCTCCAGGCCACTGCCTTCCCCAGCCTGTTGCTAGAACTTCGGGGTATTTATCGCTGGATCAATCGAGGCTGGGAGAATGGGGAGGTCGTGCTCACACGGTTCGAAGAGTTGATTGCAGAGAAATAGCGATATGGATGTCGGCATTGGAATTATCGGCACCGGCGGCATTGCCCGCGCCCACGCCGTGGCCTATCTCGATATGGCCCCGGAAGTCGGGCTGGTCGCCGTCTGCGACATCGACCTATCCCGCGCCAAAGACGCGGCAGCCGAATGGGGAGTAGCGGAGGTCTGTACGGACTATCGCGACCTGCTCGCTCTCGACGCGGTCGACGCGGTCAGCGTCTGCACCCCGACCGCAGCCCACAGCGAACCAACCATCGCCGCGCTCGACGCGAGCAAACACGTCCTGGTCGAAAAGCCATGGGCGGCAAACGCCGCCGCGGCGCGGGAGATGGTCGCAGCCGCTGGACGCACCTGCAAGTTGTTGATGGTCGAGATGAAGTGGCGCTTTATGCCCGAAGTACTGGAGGCGCGCCAGGCCATTGCACGCGGTGACCTTGGGCGCATCTACTACGCCGAGGCCGTCGGCTGGCAGCACCGCGGCATACCGGGCGGCTCCTTTATCCGCCGCGAACTGTCGGGCGGCGGCGCACTCATGGACAATGGGGTCTACACCCTTGACGCGGCCCTCTATCTACTCGGTCATCCGCGACCGCGGACCGCCTCGGGCGCGGCAGCCGATATATTCGGCCAGTCTACCGACGGCAGCTGGGATCCTCGGGATTTTTCGGTCGAGGATTTCGGCACCGCCTTCGTTCGTCTCGAAGGCGGCATCTCGCTCTTCTTCGGCCATGCCTGGGCCATCAATTTCACTGAGCAGTGGCAGGTTCGCGTCGCCGGCGACCGGGGCGCAGTAGAACTCCGCCCCTTCGGCCCCGGGCCCAAACTGCGCCTCGTACGTGGCAGTTATGGCAACCTGCAGGACGCGACACCAGCCAAGTTGCCCGCTGGCAGCACCGATGTCGGCTACGCCGTGGAGCGCTTTGTCGAAGCCATCCGCAAGGGCTATCCCTCGCCTGTACCAGGAGACACCTTTCTCTACACCAACGCCATCTTCGACGCCCTCTACGAATCCGGCCGTCTCGGGAGGGAAGTCGAGATCGATCTCGGCTAAGGTGCAAATATCGACTTTTGATAGGCCAGTCTCGTCGCAATGCGACATGTCGTTGCGATTGCGCGGGCATGCTCGACGACATTATGCGGCTCCGACGAGCCCGCCAACGACGCAATCACACCCGCCAATCCGTCCGCATGCAACTCTAGGGCTAACGCGCAAAAGCCGGCTGCGTGTTTGAACGCGGCGCCGGATTCCCTACGGCTGCCCTTTAGACAATGACTCCAGCAACGCCCCTCGCACCCGGGCGAATTCCGCCGGATCGCGAGTGAAATCGACTAGCGAGCGCACCAGCTGCCCGCTCAGCGCCCGCGCCTCCTCGACTCCGTCCCGCACCGCCAGCGCCTCCAGCAATTGATAGTCCTCGATCCCGTCGCGGATATTCTCCAGGCGAATGCTGCCGATCGGGCCCTCCGGCCCCGGATAGAATAGCGAGCCGTCGCCATTGGCCGTACCGTAAGAAGCTGGGTTCCAACGGGCGCGACCGTGGGCATCGGCCCGCAGCGGCACCCGCTGATCGGGCCAGCGGTTGGTCGCGTAGTAGAGGAAACCCTCGACACCCTGGCGGTGCGCCATCCACCACAAGAGGCGAGCTTCAATGGCGGGGTATTCGATAAACCAGTTGGCATGGGGTTTAATCGGGGCGATGCAGATGTACCACCATACCTCGTCGCCCTGCAAGCGCGCCCGCGCGGCGGTCTGTTCCTCGTAGGCCGCCGTCAGCGGCACCCAGATATCCACCAATTCGCCCAGGCTGTTGTCCAACCCCAAACCCGGGTCGCGCGCCGTTGTCGCGGTCCTGAGACCGGGATAGCGATTCTTGACGAAGGCAAATACGCGTTGAAGCGCGGCGAAATTCCCTGACTCGATCTCGTCGAAGCCATAGATGTAGGCCCAGTCCATAAGCCCCAGCGAATCCAGGCGCGCCACCAGCGGATCCAGACGACGTGCCAACGCGATCAGCCCCTCACGATCATAATCCTGCTCAGCGTCGATATAGAGCAGATTGAAGGCATTTAGCCTACCCTGGCGTGCATAACCGGCTAGCGCCTCGAGGCTGGGGGGATGACGGCGGTAGAGATGATCGGGATTAAGGCGATGGTCGACGAGGAAATCCATGTAGCGCCGCGTCATCGCACCCAACCGCCCGGCCCCGTAGACATTCTCGAGCATGTGGCCGTAAAGCGAAAAGGCAGTGCGCACCGCAGTGGAGTCGGGCAGGGTCGCGGCATGGACCTGTACCTCCAGCGGTATCGACCCCAGGCGCATACCGTCGATCTGTACGGCCACTCGCCCGCGATAGATGCCGGGCGCGGTCCTCGACGTAGTCCTCAATGACAGCCACGCTACCTGATTGTCCTCTCTGCGGAGCGCCAACTGCGATCGCGGCAGGAGCGGATCTGGGCACCAGCCGGCGAGGTCTACGGGGTACTCGCCAGGACGTCGCGTAAAAACATAGCCGACCTGGCGCCAGGCGGTGGCGTCGGGCGGAAACGCCGTGCCATCGGCGTGGACCAATTCTTCTACCGCCAGCTCGATCGCCGCGCTGCGCTGAGCGCGAAAGACCAGCTGTAGGCCCTCTACCTCGTTGCGCGCCAGTTCCAATCGCAGCGGCACACCGCCGCCGCGGCTGATCGTCTTCTCCCCATACAGCATCTGGCCCAGACTTGGCTGGGCATCGAGTGCGATTTTACGCGTGGTTGCTGCCGCCCACACCACTAGGCCAGGCCGCAGCGGTTCGGGAACCACGGCAAACTCCCCCAGATCCCCTTCGTCGCTGCGAACGCCCCAGTCGAGATCGACGACGCTAACATGCACCCGATAGCGGCCCGGCACGCCGCCCGACCAGCGCCAATCGAACCGTGCCGTCTGCTCTGCGTGTTCGTCGACCGGTACGCCCTGATCGTCGCGGATTTCCACTCGGTAGAGCGCCGGCCGGCCGGCCGCCCCGCGCACCCGCACTGCACCGCCTTCAAAGGGATCCGCCAGCAATTCGAGCGCCGGTTCGATTGGTTCGGCGACCAGACGCAAATGATGCACCGCCAACTCGTACTCGCGCACCGGATCGCTCATGAAGAAGTCGAATAGCGCGACCTTCTCCACGTCGATTTCGCGCCGCACTGTCCCGAGATCGACGCGACAAATCCGC
>JAYYUU010000028.1:0-6282 GCA_036343835.1 Candidatus Latescibacterota bacterium
CAGCCGTCGGGGTGGGCGGTGGTGCAGATAAAGCCGCGAATTCTGGGTTGGATGATCATGGGTTATTCCTGGCTATAAAATGGTGATATGCCCATTGTCGCATCCGGCAAATGAGTCGACAATGTCCCATATAATACACCAGACACCGATTGACGGCATAGTCTTCGCGTTTTCCCGCGCCAGGGGTCTGCCCATGGACAGTAAAATACCGGGCCGTAGATTATATGATTTACCCTACTGCGAAAGCTCAACCCCTTGCCCTTATTGCTGTATCTCGTCATTGCACTGTCGGCGACCGCCCGCGCCCAGGACGCCGACTGGCGCTACTACGCCGCCGACGCCGCCAGCACCAAGTACGCCCCGCTGACCCAGATCGACAAAGGCAATTTCGCCGAATTGGACATCGCCTGGCGCTATGCACCCCCCGACGGGCAGATCGCGATGCGCACGGGGCGGGGCCATAGCAACAATCGCGGCACGCCGCTGGTGGTCGATGGCGTGCTTTACTACGGCTCGCCCTACGCCATTTTATGCGCGGTGGACGCGGCGACGGGCGAGGAGTTGTGGACCTTTGACCCCGAGTCGTGGAAGAGCGGGGCCTTTGTCGGCAATTTGCGCGGCATCGCCCATTGGCAAGACGGCGAGCGCCAGCGGATCTTCTTCGGCACCGCCTCCGATCGCCTCTATGCGATCGACGCGACGACGGGCGCGCCCGATCCGGCATTTGGTGAAGGGGGTTATGTGGACCTGGCCAGCACCTTGCGGCGACCCATCGCGCGGGGCCGCTACGGGATCACCTCGCCGCCGATCGTTTGCCGCGGGGTAGTGGTAGTCGGCTCGGCGATTCAGGATTGGCGCTTTCGGTCGCCGGCCGAGTATACGCCGCCGGGCGACGTACAGGCCTTCGACGCGCGGACCGGTGCCAAAGTCTGGGAGTTCCGCACCGTCCCGCAGGAGGGCGACTACGGCCGCGAGACTTGGGAGAGCGAGGCTTGGAAAACCTATGGTGCGGCCAATGTCTGGGCGGCGATGAGCGCCGATGAGGAACTGGGCTATATCTACCTGCCGGTGAGCACCCCCAGCCACGATTTCTACGGTGGCGAGCGCCCCGGCGCCAATCTCTTTGGCGAGAGCCTGGTCTGCGTAAGAGCCGAGACCGGCGAGCGGGTCTGGCACTACCAGTTGATCCACCACGGGCTCTGGGACTACGATATCCCGGCGGCGCCGGTGCTGCTGGATGTGTTAATCGATGGCCGGGAGCGCAAGATCGTGGCGCAGGTGACCAAGCAGGCCTTTTGCTATGTCTTCGACCGCATAACCGGCGAGCCGATTTGGCCGATCGTCGAAAGGGCGGTACCCCACTCGACGGTGCCCGGCGAAAAGACCGCCCCGACCCAGCCCTTCCCCACCAAACCGGCGCCCTTTGACCGACAGGGCCTTGGCGATGAAGACCTGATCGATTTTACACCCGAATTAAAACGGGCGGCCCGGGCGCTGACGGCCGATTCTCGTCGCGGTCCGCTCTACACGCCGCCCTCTGAAGAAGGAACGATCGTCGTGCCCGGCTTTCTCGGCGGTGCCGATTGGTCGGGGGCGGCGGCGCATCCGGGCAAAGGCCTGCTCTACGTGCCCTCGCATACCCTGCCCGCGGGAGTGTGGGTTGGTCGCGTGTACAACCCGCTGGCCCATTCGGCCTATCGCGCCGGCACGGTCGAACCCTTCTCCGGGCCGCACGGCCTGCCGCTGACCCGGCCGCCCTATGGCCGGATCACCGCCATCGACATGCAGACGGGCGAGCACGTCTGGATGCGCGCGGTGGGGCGCGGACCGGCCGACCACCCCAAACTCGCACACCTCGACCTGCCGGATCTGGGCTGGGAAAATCGCAGCTTTGCGGTGGCGACGTCGACTCTGCTGCTGGTCGCGTCGCAGAATCCGCATGAGTTCTCCCAGGGGCAGCGGCGGCGGCAGCGATCGGCACCGCTGGAAGCCTACCTGCGGGCCTTCGATCTCGATACCGGCGAACTGGTGGGCCAGATCGAGTTGCCGGGCAATGCCTATGGCAGCCCGATGACCTATATGGTCGACGGGCGGCAGTATATCGCAGTGCCCACGGGCAATTCCGCCTCGGCCCCCGAGTTGGTGGTGCTGGCGTTGCCGACCAGATAGTTGGTTTCGCACGACCTGTGCGGAGCTTGTGCCGACAAATCGAGCGCGCTACTTTGCTTGCTAATCCATGAAAATCGAATTGCGAAAAATAGCGCTGAGCTTCGATGACAAGCCGCCGCTCTTGCAGGGTCTGGACTTGGTCCTCGACGCGGGCGACTTCGCACTGGTCCACGGCCCCTCTGGTTGCGGCAAGTCGAGTCTGTTGCGCTTGCTCAATCGCCTGCAGGAGCCCAGCGCTGGCGAGATTCTGGTCGATGACCGGCCCGTCGGCGACTACGAGGTGACGGGGCTCAGGCGGCGCATGGGTTTTATACAGCAGACGCCGGTGGTGGTTGCCGGGTCGGTGCGCGAGAATCTGCTCTATCCCTTTCGCTTTAAGGCACTGCGCGGCCAGGCGCCGCCCGGCGACGAGGTCTTGCGCGGCTGGCTCGACGATTTGCTGCTGACCACGGTGCAATTCGACGACGAGGCTGCCACCCTGTCGGTGGGCCAGCAACAGCGCCTGGCGCTGATTCGCACCTTGCTCGTCGAACCGGATATCCTGCTCTGCGACGAGCCCACCTCGGCCCTGGACGCCGACTCAAAGGAGGTCGTCGACGCCTGGTTGGGGCGCGCCCATATGGAGCACGGCATCGGCGTGGTGTTGGTGAGCCATCTCGATTTTGCGCCGGAGCATGTGCACTCCAGGCGCTATGTCGTGCGCGGGCAGCACCTGGAGGAGGAACGCGCGTGAGCCTCATCGAGATCAGCCCGCTACAACTGGCGCTATGCGCGGTTTTCGTGGCGGTGGCCGGCACGGGCTCGGCGGTGTTGCGCCTGGGGCTGGAGAAGGACCTGGCCTGGGGCACGGTGCGGACCTTCGCGCAGCTCTTTCTGGTCGGCTATGTGCTCAAGTTCGTCTTTCAGATCAACAATCCGTTTTTAGTGCTACTGATTTTCGTCTGGATGGTGTTCTGGGCGGCGCACGCCATCCGCGGGCGGGTCGGGGAACGCCAGGTGGCCATTTTCGCGCCGACCTTTCTCTCGATGGTGGCCAGCTACACGATAGTAGCGGTGGCGGTCACCGCCTTTATCATCCAGGTCGACCCCTGGTATAGTCCGCAGTACTTTATTCCCTTAGGGGGTATGATCGCCGGTAATTCGATGAATGCGATCACCATCGCCTTAGAGCGGATGTTCACCGAATTGCGCAGGGAGCGCTCTAGGATCGAGCTGGCGCTTTCGTTGGGTGCGACCTACCAGGAGGCCACCGGCGATATTCTGCGCGCCTGTATTCGCGCCGGGATGATCCCCTCGATCAACGCGCTGATGACGGTGGGGCTGGTCTCTTTGCCGGGGATGATGACGGGGCAGATCCTGGCCGGTGCTGACCCGATGACCTCGATCAAATACCAGATCATTGTGATGCTGATGTTGGTGGCGTCTACGGCGATTGGTTCGATTATTGTGGTGCATGTGGTGCGGAGGTTGTGTTTTAGTAAGGCGCAGCAGATGGTGGTGCGCTGAGGGGGCTGAGGGGATGCGTCTCACGCTGCGGGTCAGAGGTCTGCCCCGGGGTATACATTTGGCCGGCCGCGGGCTGGTGGAGGGTCGCATAAGCGGCGTGCAGAGCGCTGCTTCCTTGACGACCGGCAACCCACAGCCGGCGCGGGACTTCGTCGAGCGGTGGCCCAAATGCCGCACGCCACAACCTGGCTAGATGTCGACTGTGGGGGTGGGGATTGGCGATGTGCTGGTTAGCAGCGGTTTCACAACTCCATTTGGGCGTCGCGCGGCTGCAATGCAAGTTATGAAACCGCTTCTTAATAGAGATATCGCTCTGCGACAAAGCGGCAGGTCTCGCGGACGGTGCGTTTGGTGCTTTTGAGGGCATCGTGGACCCGGTGGTGCCAGGGCTCGGGGCCGAGGTCGGCACGCCAGGCGCGGATGGCCTCGACATTGTCCTCGCCCGCCTGGTGCAGCGCGGCGAGATATTCCCGCAGGATCTTCTGGCCTTGGGGGTCGCTCAGTTCGTTGGTCGCCAGTAGTTCGGCAATCTGATAGATGCGGTGGGCGAGGTCAATATAGGTGTGGATCACGATGGTTTCGCACGCGAAGCCCGCGGGCAGGGGAGCTGCATCGCTGTGCGCTGTGTCCATCTCCGATACGCGGGCGAACTCTAGCGCCTGGGTGCAGATGGCCTTCTTCTGGTCGAAGGCCTTCGGAGTCTCGTAGTAGCGAAACATCCCCTCGCCGAGATAGGGTCTCTGGCGATGACGGACCATTTCGAGCGCCCGATCCTGCGAATAGCAGACGGGAAAGTCCGCGTCGAAGACGTCGAATTCGACCGGTCCCATCAGTTCGCTCCACTCGGCGAATCTGTCGGGGTCGGCAAGCCCCTCGCGCGTAGCCCATGCGACGGCGAACTCCCGGGTACCACGCCCGTCGCCATGCCACGCCCACTCGGCCAATGCGGCGATATTGAACCCATTGGTCTCCCGCGCCAAGGTGGCCCAGGCGATCATGCCATAGGCCCCCTGGTAACCGCGTTCCTGCAATTGCTCGACATAGTCGCGGATGCGGTGCGCCGAGTGCTCGGGGATTTTAAACTCAGGCGTGTCGACATCGCCATTGACGCCGATGGGCACGTCGTAGCTGGCGATCCAGCGGCCGTCCTGGGCATAGCGGTCGTAGAGGGGGTTGGCGAAGAGGTCACGGGGTAGATGCCGGACGCGTTCGAGGCCGGTGGCGCAGGCGCGTTCGATCTTGATTTCGGGCGGCAATTCGGCGAGGACGCGCCAGTCGCGTTCGCGGGTGGTGGTGGAGAGAAAGAGGCGGATTTCGAGCTCGGGGTAGTTTTGTCGGGCGCGCTGCCAGGCTTTGACGAAGGCGCGAGCTTCGAGCACGAACTGGCCGATGGCAGTGCAGTCAGTACAGCCGCACTGGCCGGGCCGCTCGCTGAGCCAGCAGCTGATATCGAGCCCGTCCTGTGCGGCAATGGACTCCATCCACTCGGTTAGGATATCGACGAGCACCGGCTGTGAAGCGCAGGGGGCGCGGTGCTGGTTGCCCTCCTTGTGGGCGAAGTAGCGACCGGTTAGCGCGCCGTCGCCCCGGCCCGCTAACTCGGGATAGGCGCGGAATAGGCCGCAGTCGTGGAGGAAGTTGAGATGCAAAATAAAGGGGGAGTAGTTGAAAGCGCGGTGGCGGCTTTTGAGCATCAGCTCTCTGTCGATGGTGGCGCTATTGGGTTGGCCGCGCTCGACGGGGGCTAAATGCGTGGCGGCCATCTTGCCGTAGTTGAGTTTTAGCGAAGATAGCCAGGGGATCCACGCTGCTTCGTCGGGAAAATTCCACAGGCCGCGCTCGTCAAAGTCGGGCCAGTCGACGATGTTCACTAATGGGACCAAGACACGCTCAGGGGAAAGGGTCGCGGCGAGGAGCTGGTGGAGGGTGCGGGCGCCGTAGTAGAGGCCGCGGCCGTCGAGGGCGGCGATGAGTAGTTGCTCCTGGCCGACGGGTTGGATGAGATAGGCCTGGTTGTTGTTGGGGAGGGTTTGGAGGCGGGCGAGGTCGACGGGATTGTCGGCTAACCGGCCTTGATCGGTGGGGATGCCCAGGACGATGGTGAAGCGGTCACCGTCGGGCGTGCAGTCGGCTTGCTCGGTGAAGAGCTGGCGGAGGTCGGCGGCGGCCTGGTCGGCGAGGGGGCCGGCTTCGGGTATGACGCGGATGGCGATTTCGGACGGGTGGCGCTCGAGCCGGTCGGTGATGGCGATCTCATGGGGCAGGGGTAGGAGGTGGCGCAGCCATTGTTGGTTGTTCATGTCGGTTTCCTCAGAGCGTGGGACCGCATAATATCCAAAACTGGTCCTGTTATAGAATTTGAGATATTCTCATTTTCAGCAGCAGTACTATACCGTTGATCTCAAACACCCTGAGGTCAGCGGCTTTGAATTACTCGAGGTGTTGGAAAAACGCTAGTGCGCTGACCGAGTTGAGCAGCCGTCTGCAAAGTCCTGCGGGCTGTCGCGCGCGGGGCGGCCCCGCCAAGCGTGGATCGGCGTTGCCTAACAGCCGCCCTAGCGTTGGGATCTGGCCTCTTTTAGGCCCGGGCCCACGGATCGACTCGCT
>JAYYUU010000029.1:0-6244 GCA_036343835.1 Candidatus Latescibacterota bacterium
ATTGAACACCACCATCACTTCGCCCAGGTCGGCTTTGCGCTGATCTTCGTTGCGTTCCTTCAGCTCGAGCAGGCGTTGGAAGCGAAAGTTAAAACGTCTCACTCAACCTGGGCCTCCACCGGCTCCTCAGCGGCCATGATGCCCATCAGACGCTGCACATGGCGGTCGAAACCCTCGCCCTCGTCGATCTGCTGTCGCAAATAGGCTCCGATCGGCTCGACAAAGCCCAGGGCGCGGTCGATCTGCGGGTTCGACCCCTGCGCATAGGCGCCGATATTGATCAGGTCTTCGGCCTCATTATAAGCCGCCATCATCGCCTTGAGTTCCATCGCCACCTCCCAGTGGGCCGGGCTGACGACATCCCTCATCACGCGGCTGATACTCTCCATTATGTCGACCGGCGGATAGTGGCCGCGCGAGGCCAGCCGCCGCGACAGCACCAGATGCCCGTCGAGGATCGCGCGCGAGGCATCGGCGATGGGTTCGTCCATATCGTCGCCCTCGACCAGCACCGTGTAGAGCCCGGTAATACTGCCGCTCCGGGTCAGGCCAATGCGTTCGAGCAGCCGCGGCATCAGCGCGAAAACCGAGGGCGTATAACCGCGGGTCGTCGGCGGTTCGCCGGCGGCCAGCCCGATCTCGCGCTGGGCCATGGCCACGCGGGTCAGCGAATCCATCATCAGCATCACATCCTTGCCCTGGTCGCGAAAATACTCGGCGATGGTTGTGGCCACGAAAGCCGCCTTGAGGCGAATAAGCGCCGGCTGGTCCGATGTCGCGACGACGACCACCGAGCGGTGCAGGCCGTCTTGCCCCAAATTTTCCTCGATAAAGTCGAGGACTTCCTTACCGCGCTCGCCGACTAGGGCGATGATATTGACATCGGCCTCCGAATGGCGCGCGATCATCCCCAACAAAGTGCTCTTGCCCACGCCGCTGCCGGCAAAAATGCCCATGCGCTGCCCCTTGCCACAACTGACCATCCCGTCCAGCGCCCGGACCCCGGTCCCCAGCGTCTCCTGGACCCGGCGCCGGCTCAGCGGATCGGGCGGTTGGCTGTGGACATTGCGGCGATCCTCGGCGTGGATTTGCCCGGCGCCGTCCATCGGCCTGCCCAAACCATCTAGGATCCGGCCCCGCAGGCCATGCCCGACGGGAATATAGAGCGGCATCCGCGTCGGAAAAACGCGCGTGCCGGGGCGAATGCCCTCGATCTCCCCCAGGGGCATCAGCAACACCCGATTGCCGCGAAAACCAACCACCTCAGCCCTGAGCGCGTCGCTCTGGGGATCGCCCAACACGCAAAGTTCGCCCAGGGCCACATCGGCTGGTCCGATCGACTCGACCACCAAGCCGACGATCTGGCTGACCTTGCCGTAGCGGGTCTGCGGATCGGTGCGCTCTATGGCATCCAATAGATACTGACTATTCATTTTCCGTCTCGCCTCCGGTGGCCGACTCTGCCTCGTGCGCCTCGTCTGCGGCGGGGGCTGCCGAGGTCTCTGCTGCCGCGGTCGTCTCTTGCTCGTTTACTGCACCGGCCCCGGCCTGGGCCGAAGGTCCTGACTCGTCCTCATGGTGAACCGCAAAGAAAGCGGAGCGCAGGCTGTCGAGCAACACTTGCGCCTGCTCTTCGAGGCGGGCGTCGACATTTTCCTCCCGCCCTTCGATCATACAGCCGCCGCGGGCCACGTGATCGCTCGCCCGCACTTTTAACACCGCGTCCTGGTCGACTTTCTCAACCCAGTGGGCGGCGAAGCGACGCGCGATCCGCAGATCTTCCGGATGGACCTTGATCTCCAGATTGCTGCGATCGCCCAAATGGTGTAGGGCGCTGCGCACAACCTCGATCAGCACTTTCGGACTGACCTCGACCTGGAAGCCGACGATTCGCCGCGCCAGGGCCGCGGCCAGGTCGATCACCGTCTCTTCGGCCTCTTTCAAAACCTGTGCGCGCTCGGCGACCAGGTCGCTGTGCAAAATCTCCAGCCGCCTCACAGCCTCGGTAGCCTCCGCCTCGCGCTCGTCCACTCCCACCTGGTGGCCTTCATCGTAGCGCTGCTGGTGCACCGCGGCGCGCTCCTCGGCGAAACGTTCCTCGGCCTCCGCTTGCAGATACTCCATCTCCTGCCGCAGCCGGGCCTCCCATTCGGTCTCGAGGTCTTTGCGAACCTGCTCGACCTGCCCGTCGATCAGCTTGGCCAAACCAACGGTGTCGAGGCTCTGTTTTTCCGCCCCATCGAAAAGCTCGCGTTCGGCCTCCCCCAGAGTGACCACCTCGCTCCCCAGGCGCACGGTGCGAATTATCTTGGACACGGCATCCCTTCCTTGTTAGAGCGCGCAGATCTCCACCGAATATACGCAGTAGATGCTCTCTACGTACCCTCTTCCATGAGCATCGTGCGGATTAGCTTGGCGGCGTCCTCGGGACGCTCGCGCACCATATTCTGCACCCGGCTCAAAATCATCTCGTGCGGCGTCTCCGGCCGCTCGAATTCCTCCTCCTCGATATCGGCCGCCACCTCGCCCAAAACTTCCAATTCCTCCTCGACCCCGACGCCGCGGCCAATGGCCTGAATGATAAAGCGCAGGGTGATCAGCGCGACGATAATACCCAGGAACTTGGCGACGAGGATGGCGATATCGGTCCAAAACTCCTGGCGCGCCGTGGCTTCGAGATCTTCCCGCGCCTTGATCTCCTGGGTTTTGTCGAAGTGCATGGCGAAGACCGTGATCTCGTCGCCCCGGCTCCTGTCCAAACCGATCGACTCCTCCGCCAGGCCGGCGAGTTGGTCAATTTCTTCCTGGCTGCGATCCTCTTCGATATATTCCTGAGTCGCCGCGTCCTGAACCACCTTGGTCTTGTCGACGGTCAACGCCATCGAGATCCGTTTCACCGAGCCGACCGAGCCGATGATATTGTGGACCGAGCGGTTGACCTCGTAGTTGCGGATCGCCTGCTCTTCGGTGCCCTGTTCGGCCGAACTGGTCTCGCTGGTCTCCTCGCTGATTATCACCTGCGTAGCGCCCGGTTCGAAGGTCTCGCGCTGGATATTGGTGCGGTCGAAATCGAGCGCGACGTTGACCCTGACCCGCGAGCGGTCGGTGCCGATGACCTGGTCCATCAGGGTCTGCACCTTGCGCTCAAGGACCTTCTCGACCTGCTGCTGCATCTCGAATTGCTTGTTGGCCATCTTGACCAACGGGTCCTTCTCTTCCGAGAGCAGGTTGCCGCCGTCGTCTAAAATGACCACCTGCTCAATGTCCAAACCCTCGACGCTGGCGCTGATCAAATAGCCGATGGCGTCGACCCGATCGCGCTTGAGCTTGACATTGCCCCCCAGGCTCAACTGCACCGAGGCGGTCACCGGATTCTGTTCTTCGGTGAAGAGACTCGGTTCGGGGATGACCAGGTGAACGCGGGCGTCACGGATTCCGTCGATCCGCACCAGGGTCTCCTCGAGCTCGGCCTGCAGCGCACGCAGGAAGTTGACCTGCTGCAAAAAATCGGTCATCGCCAGCTGGGCGTCGTCGAAGATTTCATAGCCGATGCGGCCGCTCTTGGGAAAGCCCTCGCCGGCCAGGGTGATCCGCAGATCCATATACTGATCTTCGGGCACCAGAATGGTGGTGGCATCGGGCGTCAGCCGGTGCGGCACTTCCATGATCCGCAGGCGATTGCTGATCTCGGCGGCCTCTTCGAACTCCAGATTGGCGTAGAGAATGCGGCCTTCCCATGCGCCCTCTTCGTCGCCAATCCCCGATATGGCGGCAAAAATTACCACGATGACCAACAGGGCGCCGAAGCCCATTACGCCATAGCGCTGAGTCGGTGGTGCTTCGTCCCACCAAGAGCGAGAACGATCGGTTATATCGGAAATTTGTGTCGGTAGATTCATTTATAAACCCCGCAGGTCTTAGACCTGCATGCGGATAAGTTCCTGGTAGCCTTCCAGGGTCCGGTTGCGTATTTCCAACATCAAATCCAGGGCGATGCCGGCTTCTTCCACCGCCACCATCACCTGGTGTACATCGGCGGCCTTGCCGGTGACCAATTGGTCGATGGCGTGGCCGGCCTTGAATTGCATAGCGTTGACATCGTGGGCGAATTCCTTGACCAAATCGGAGAATTCGGGCTTCTCCGGCGCAGCCCCCAACGACTTTTCGGCCAGCGGACTTTGCTGGATTCGGCGCGAGCTGATCTCGCCGCGACCAGTAAAATCGCGGATCATCTCAACGGCCATCTCAGGACCCTTCCCGCTGCGCAAAATCGCGTTTGAGCCGCATGACTCGCGGCACGTATTCCTCGGTTTCGCGAGGCAAGATGCCATTGCGGACCGCGCGGGGACCGGCATTATACGCCCACAGGGCCAGTTCCACCGAGTGGAAGCGATCTAACAGACTGCGCAAATAGCGCGTGCCCGAAGCGATATTCTGCTCCGGGTCAAAGCGATCGACGGCGCCCATCTCACTGGCGGTATCCGGCATCAACTGCATCAGTCCGGCCGCCCCCTTGGGCGACAGGGCTTGTGGATCGCCGCCCGACTCGGCCTGAATAATCGCCCGCACCAGATTCGAGTCCACACCGTATTGGGCGCTGTAGCGGTCGATAAACCCGGCGAAGCGATTGAGGTCTCGCGGGGTTGTCGTCGGCGCAGCTACGGCGACCAATGACCGCTCTGGCGCGCTATAACTGGTGCTGCGGCCGAGAATGCTGCTCAGGGCATTGCGCTCATACGAGCGGGAGAGAATCCCCCCCAATGGCCCCGCCTCAGCCTTATAGGCCGGAACCAACGAGGTGCCAAGTAGCAAAACAGCTACAATCCAACGCCAATCGCGCGTGCTCATCGGCTTATCCTGTAAGGTCCAACAGGCCCCCCTGCGCAATGCCCTGCGCAGCCCGGGCGACCTGTCCGCGGATGGTATAGACCGTTGCAGCCACCGGCGCGAAGGCCTCGCGCAATGCGCGGGTCTCCTCGACCGACAGCAACTGGCCCAGGGCCTCGCTCGAATTGAGTGGGGTCGGCGCCTTTTCCCTGGCGGCCGGTCTTCCCTGATTGACCTGATTGGCGCGCACCCCCTGATCCGAAATCGTCAGATCAAAGGGACGGCCCGGCGATTCCGTCCGCCCAAGTCCCAGCCCGTTAGCTCGTGGTGTTACCCTGTCGATATTCATTTCCGCTCTCTATGCTCTGTTTAGATATCCAAAGACCGGTTGGCCATGTCCTTGGCCGCGTTCATCACCGTGATATTGGCCTCGTAGGCGCGCGACGCGGCGATCATATCCACCATCTCGGTGATCACATTGATATCCGGATAGAGCACCATGCCATCATCGCGCGCGTCCGGGTGGTTCGGATCGTAAACTATGCGCGGCTTGACCGGCTCTTCGCGCACTTCCTGCGAGAGCACGCCGGAGCCGATCATGAACTCGCCCGGGCGCGGCGGGGCCTCGGACCGGTGCTTGCCCTCGGTGCGGCGCAACCGATTCTGCTCCTGGGTGAGCATGGTGGTAAACTTGCTCATCTTGGGCGCTTCGAGCATCACGACCCTGCGACGCTTATAAGGCCCCCCCTCGTCGGTGCGCGTGGTGTCGACATTGGCCAAGTTGCTGGCAATGGCCGTCAACTTGCGGCGCTGCACGCTCAAACCCGACGAGCTAATATCAAGTGAATCGAAGATTTGCATTATTGCCTCGTTATCTCAAACGCTTATCGCGGCCGACCCGTGATGCTTTTTTTCAAACCGTCGAACTGGCCGCGGAGCAATCGCTGCCCGACATTGAAGAACAGGTGATTTTCCGCCAGGTCGGCCATTTCCCGGTCGATGTCGATATTGTTGATCCCCGCGTCGTTGACCACGGTCTCAGACTCGAATACCTCCGGATTGGCAATGGGTTTGGGGATAAAGATATGCCGGGCGTTCTCGACTCGGCCTTCGACGGCTGGCTGCCGCACGAACGATTCGAGATACTCCTGAAAGCGCACATCCCTTTTGCGATAGCCCTTGGTCGAGACATTGGCGATATTGTTGGCGATAACCCGCTGCCGGAGTTGGGTGACATCCAGCACCGCATTGAGCACGGGCACCTTGGTTTTGTTAAAGACGACTTTGTCCAGAAACATAATCTCACCTCTAATCAGGTCTACCCCTCGTTGAGCAAGAAATGTGCCATATCTTGATCCGTAAATCCATAAGTGGTTATTTATATTTGCCTTAAGAACATAAAGTCACTAAGGCCCTC
>JAYYUU010000030.1:0-5471 GCA_036343835.1 Candidatus Latescibacterota bacterium
AGAAGCCACCGCGCGGATATAACCCCAGACGAAGAACATCGGCATCCCGAAGAAGCCGAGGATCATATAAAACACCAGCCCGAAGACCAGACCGATTATCGCGATGGGCCACTTTTCTCCCCCCAGAGGATGCCGGATATCCTCGTCGATCACGCCATCGCCATCATCGTCTTTGAAATTGCGCCACTCCTCGTCGACCAGCCCGTCGAAATCGTCGTCGCGACCGTTGCGGGTGTAATCCGGATCCCAGAAGAAGGTCTTGAAAAATAGCGGCCGATCGAGCGAGGACTGGGCGAAGTCGCCATTGAACTCGGGGGTGATATCGACCTCAAAGACAAATTCCAGCGAGTCGGGCCAGGCGGCGGTAGCGCCCAGGAAGGGGTTGGGATCGACGACGACCGAGCCATCCGCGACGCCCTTGAGCATCGCGAGCGGCAGATGCTCGCCGAACTCCTCCAGGTTGCGCGCGCCCTTGAGCCGATTGGGCGCGCGCGGCGCCACCCGCTCGACCCCCTGCCCGACGAAGTCGGTATAAAAATGGCCCATCCGCGACCAGGGGCCGTAGCGGCGGCGAGCCGGATTGGTCACATCCACTTCCTCGGTAGCCCGCGCCCGCCAGTAGTAGATTTCCAGATCTTTTAAATTGCTCGGACTCCACACCGCCTCGTTGCGCTCGACGCTCCGCGCTGCGACCTCCTCCCCGTGCCGCCAGGTTTTATTATACGACGTACTCGACCAGGCCACCGCCTGGTTGAAGGCCTGCAAGGGCCACATCTTCTGCGCATAGGGGTAGGCCTCGGAGGGGATCGGCGCCAATTTCCACAAAAAGCTCCAATACATCAGACTGGCCGCCAAGACCACCGGGATCATCACCACCTCGGCCTTAAAGAGGCTGGTAAATCTCATCCCCGTCAGTTCGACAATCCGGAACTGCTCGGCATTGCCGCCGAAGTCCTGGCCCGGGAAGGGCACAAACCAGATCTCGACCCCGCGATAGCCGGTGAGAAAAACCACCGCCTGGTGCAAATAGGGAATCTGGATATTCTGACCAATCAGCCCATCTAGTCTAGCCGAGACAAAGGACATCAGCGGCGCGTAGACAAAGGCCAGAAAGAGAAAAAAGACCAAGAGCCCCGAACTCACCAGCACCGGAAAGAGCGCCTTGGCCATAAAGATCGGATAGGCGGCGAAGACGAAGAACAGGGTCACGCAGACCCACAAGTTAAAATCGCCGCGGCCCAGATGCTTGAGACAATACCCCCGCATCTGCGCCGGCTGACCGCAACTCTCGTGCTTGCAGACGCCCTCTTCGTGCTCGTGACTGTACGCCCGATCTTCCCGCTGCTGGCGGCTGGCCTTGATCATCTGCACCAGGCTGATAATCGTCACCGCCATCGTCACCCCCATCCCAAAGGCCGTCCAGAAATCGACCCCCACCGCGATCTGCGTCTGGATCGCGTCGATGCCCGGTTTCCAGCGCGGCATAAAGCCATAGTGCTGCAGCATCGGCGACGAGACCATAAAGATCAGGACGCCGGTAAACGAGCCGATGATACCCCAAAAGGGTGCCAGCAGACCGATGAAGATCGGCGTCAGGCTGAAGCTGATGGCAATCGGCGTGCCCATCAGGATCTGCCCCAGTTGCGGCGTCAGATCGACAAAGGGAATGGGGATGATCGTCACTTTCTGCCCCGCAAAAACCTCGGTAAAGACCGGGACGCCCACGTAGATGGTGCCGAAAATCAGCCCGATCGCACCGCCGATGGTAAAACAGGGCCAGCGCCAGGAGTGGTCCTCCGCCCCGCTCTCCTCGGCCAGGGCCATCGAAGATAGCGCCGACATCGGCGCGGTCGGGAAGGGCAATCGCTCGCGATCGGAAACCATGCGAAACAATACATAACCCGAGGTAAACCAGGTCACGCGGCCGACGATGATCCCGATGACCATCAACGCGATCGGCAGCGCCCAATCCGCATGGAAGAAGGTCCGGTCGATAATCGCCGCCGAATCGGGCGAGGGCACGAACCATCCATAGCCCATAAACTTCAGATCCACCAGCCGCTGCGTCAGCCCGAACTCCTGCATCTCCTGCGAGCCGACGAAATACTGGCGCTGGATCAGCGCCAGAAAAGTACCCGTCTCGGCACGGCTAATCAGCGCCGCCGCCACATAGGTCAGCAGGTAGATCTCCTGCCGCTTGAGGCTGGTGAAGGAGCGCTTGGCCACCTCTAAAAAGAGGATCACCGTCACCCACTGCGCCGCGTCGTTAAGCGTCAACCCGGCGAAGAGGCTCAAATACATCTGCCCCGGCGTCATAATCAGGGCGATAAAGAGCACCCCGACGATGGTGTTGCGGGTAAAGCCCTCCTCGTAGCGGTCGGGCGCCTGCAAGAGATCGCGATACTCGTCGATCTCCTCCCATTGCCTTTCGCGCTTGGTCCTTTTCTTAGTTTCGTCGGCCATCGCTTATCCCGCCGCCCCCGTCTCTAACTCCGCCGCGGTGACCAGCACCGAGCGACCCACTTTCGCGTGCTCCTCCTGGACGGGGGCCCTCAGCGTCTGCCAGATCAAAAACTGCTGTCTGAGCGTCAGCATAAAGCCCAGGTTGAGCCGCTGCCAGAACGCTACTGGCCCGCTGACTCGTTCGATATAGAGCTCGATGCCGAAGATATTTTTCACCTCGGTCGGCTCGACCGTAAATTGCAGATATTGACTCACGCCCATATCAAAGGGGGCCAGCCACACCAACAACTGCACCGCGTAGATCCGCTCGCCATCGGCCCGCTCAGAAACGACGATCCGGGTCTTTTCGGTGTAGAGCTTGCCCACCGATTCGTGGCCGTAGTCGGAAAAATAAGTATAGAGATAGCCGCACAAGCTCTCGATGGCCTGGCGATTGAGCGTAAAGGGAAAGGGGAAGCGCCACACATCGTCCTCCGGGTCGGGCAACTGCCAGCGCCGGACCACATCGGGGACCGCCAGCTGCGAAGCCACCCGCGCCGGGTACAGCGCCGACAATAGCACCACCGCCATCACCAATAGCGACGAGGCAATCGCCGACAGCGACGAGTAGTTGAGCGAGACGCCGCCCAGCAGATCGAAGACGATCAGCACCTTGGCCGTCACCTGGCCGACCAGATAGCCCACCGTGACCCCCAACACGCCGTAGACGCTGGCCTCGGCGATAAAGAGGAAGGCAATATGCACCGGTGCCAGCCCCACCGAAGAATAGACGCCGATCTCGCGGAAGCGCTCGTAGACAGCGCCCATCATGGTGTTGAGTACGATCAGCGCGGCGATCAGCATCGGGATAACGAGCGACCCCAGTCCCTCCATGCTCGTCACCCCCAGCGAGGTATAGGCCAAACTGTGCAGCTGGCCGTCCTCATCGGGTAGACCGACGAAAATCCGAAAGCCCGTGCGGCTCAAAAAAGCCTGCACCAACTCCTCGCTGGCGACGCCCTCGCCAAAGCGGACCGCCACCGAGTAGAGCGGCGCGTCCATGCTTTCGAGCACGCTATAGGGCAGAATCGCGATCCGCTCGGGGTCGAGGTGCTCAAAGCTGACGTCGAAGTTGACGTCGGCATTGTAAAGGCTTAGCGTCAGCTGCTCCATACCCGGCATAAAATTCTGCTCAAACTTCTGCTTGGCCGGGGTCAGCGGCTCGTCGGTGAGATCCGTTATCGCGGAATAGCGCAGGGGATCATATAAACCCCGCACCCGCCACTCCTGCCCAAAAATCGCCACCGTGGCCTCACCCACGTCCTCCGGGCCGATCCCTAGCTGCGCCGCCATCGCCTCGGGCAGCAACACGCTTTCCTCTCGCTCCTCGGCAAACCACGACCCGGCCGTAAGCGCCCTGGCGACTCCGGTGACACCGGGCTCCTGCGGTCCCAACCCCATCAGCGCCAGCACGTCCACCTGCCGGCCCGCACGCTGGATGGGAATATACCCCGCCTCTGCAAAACCCGCAGAGAGCCAGGTCCGCGGCACCACCGTGCCATATGCGCCGAAATGCGATTCGATATAGTCGAAGATCGAATACTCCCACCACCACCACTGCACATCGTGAAATAGCGCCCCGTGATAGGCGGGCTCCCACTCCTTGTCAAAGCCCACATAGCTGATCTGCGGCTCGAAGGAGGTGAAGGAGAGCACCGTGAAGGTCAACAGGGTGATCGTCAACAGGGTCAGCGTCGTGCGCAGCGGGCGCCGCCGCATATTGGAGATCCCCAGCATAAAGGCCACATACGAGGTGCCCGACCGGCTGATATCGGCGCTCTCGGTGCCGGCGCGCTGGTGGCGCTGCTCTTCCATAAAGGTGTTGAAGCGGCCCATCACCAGCGAAATGACGAAAAAGGCCATCACCAAGATCATCAGCGCCAGCAGCACGATCACCGGATGGGCTAGTTGGAAGGCGGGGTGGACCTGCGATAGCAAAATCCAGATCGCCAAGGTGATCAAAGCCGTCAACGCCAACTGGCGGCGGATATCCGGGGCGGCGAAGAGCAGGCGCTCGGCAAAGAAGGCCGCCGGTATCAGCAGCGCGACGAAAAAGACGATACCAACCACCACGTCGTTTTGGGTGGCGACGACATCGCCATAGGCTTGATTTTCGGTGCCGAGTGCCGCGCGAGCATAACGCGTATAAGCCTCCCAGCGCAGCTCATCGCGCGCCTCTTCCGCCCGCTCGATCAGCATTTCCGCCCGCTGGTGCCGGGCCTGGATGCGCGGGTTTTCGATCGCGTAGCGGCGCATCCGCTCGTAGCGCACCTCGTCGAGCACCCACATATTCTTGGCAAACTCCAGGGTCCCTCCGCGAATTAGCCGCTGCCCGCCCAGATCGTAGCCCCTGCCCTGGGCGCTTTCCTCATCGGTGGCACCTGAATTATTGAGCAGAAAGACCGAGCGATCCACCACCCTGAGCGACTCGTCGCGGGCGCCGAAGAGCAACATCGAGGCCGACATCCAGTCGCCCAGCGCATAGCCGAACTGCTTGGGTTTGGCCCCGCGTTTGTCGAGAATCTGCAAGTTGGTGTTGTTGCTGCCCATCGTACAGAGGAAGTGGGCGTGGATCCGGTCGTAGATCTCGACACTCTCGGCGGGGAAGAGAATCGTCGTCCACTGGGTCTCGGCTTTGGTCAGGGTCCGCTCGAATGCACCAAAGGCCTGAGCCCGCTCGCCCATATCGGTGGCGTAGCTAATCGCACCGGTCTCCTCGTCGAGCAAAAAGGCCTGTAGCTCGACCCGGCCCGGCGGCAGCCCGTTAATTCGATATTCGCCCCGCGCGTCGGCCAGGGCCATGTGGGGCCGCCAGGGCTCTTGCCTGGACGGTGGCTCTAACGCCACCACCCCAAAGGGCACCGGTTCGGTCGGGATCGTGCTCTTGCGGGGCAAGAGGCGTAGCGCCCCGCGGATATCGACGAGCACATCCTTGATATTTTTGTCGTGTTTTAAACGCAGTTCCACCG
>JAYYUU010000031.1:0-13133 GCA_036343835.1 Candidatus Latescibacterota bacterium
GGCGACGTCGACCTCGGCCGATTAGAAACCCTGCCGGCCCCTCCACGCCAGGACCGCCCACCGCAAAACCTCAACCAGGTCGCCGAGTGGACGGGGGACCGCACCTTTGACCAGGCCCCGATGCTCGATGCCCTCGTCGCGTCCGGCGCATTGCCCCCAATCGACAAACGCCTGCCGCAAAACCCCCTCGTCATCGTCCCCGCCGACCAGAACGGCCCCTATGGCGGCACCTGGACCCGCTATGGCACCAGCCCCTCCGATATCGGCATCTTCAGCCATCGCCTGGCCTACGACGGCCTGGTGCGCTGGGGGCCAATGGGGCGCGAGATCCGCCCCAACCTGGCCTGGCGCTGGGAAATTGCGGACGAGGGTCGCAGCTACACCTTCCACCTGAGGCGCGGGGTGCGCTGGTCCGACGGACACCCCTACACCGCCGACGATATTCTCTTTTGGTATGAAGACGTGCTGCAAAATGCGGATCTGACCCCGGTGATCCCCGTCGAATACCGCAAGGGCGGCGAATTGGTCAAAGTCGAAAAGCTCGACGACTACGCCGTCCGCTTCCGCTACGCCGAGCCCTATGGCCTATTCCTCAAGATGATGGCCTCCAACTTGAGCTACCGGCTGAACAGCTACCCCGCTCATTATTTAAAGCAATTTCACCCGCGCTATGTACCCGAAAGTGAGCTCTTGCGCCGCGCACGGGCCAATGGCAAGGACTTCTGGTATCAGTATTTCACCGACCGCTACGACTATCGCAACACCGCATGTCCCCGCATCTGGCCCTGGGTCGTCACCAAACCGCCCCCCGCCAGACCGGCCGAATTCATGCGCAACCCCTACTACTGGAAAGTCGACCCCCAGGGCCAGCAATTGCCCTATATCGACCGCATGACCTTCGAGATTTTCGACCTCGAAACGATCAATATCAAAACCATCAATGGCGAAATCGGCATGCAGGGCCGCCACACCACCTTCCAAAACTACCCGCTCTTTATGGCCAACCAAGAGCGCGGCGGCTATCGGGTCTACCACTGGCTCGACGGCGGCGACGGCACCATGGCCATCGCCTTCAACCTCAACCACAAAGATCCCGTCCTCAAAAAAATCTTCCACGACCGCCGCTTCCGCATCGCGATGTCGCACGCCCTCGACCGCGAGGCGCAACGCGAAGCCGCTTATTTAGGCCAGGGCGAGCCGCGCCAGATCTCACCGCCCCCGGCTTCGGCCTATCACGTGCCCGAGCACGCCTACGCCTATCTCGACTACGACCCGAATCTTGCCAACCGCCTGCTCGACGCAATGGGCCTGACCGCCCGCGACGAATACGGCCACCGCCTGCGCCCCGACGGCCAGCCCTTAGTCCTCAATATCGAAACCTCTTCGACCATGCTCGGCGCCGGCAAGATGTTCGAGCTGATCGCCGCCGACTGGACCCATGTCGGCATCAAGACCGTGATCAAACAGCAGGCCCGCCAGCTCTACGCCCAGCGCCGCAACGCGCTATTGTGCGACGTGATGGTCTGGGGCGGAGCCGGCGAAATCATCCCGACCCTCGACCCGCGCTGGTTTTTGCCCTATGGCGGGTCGTCCTTCTTCGGGCTAGATTACGCCCGCTGGTTCCGCTCCGATGGGCAAAAGGGCGAAAAGCCGCCGCCGGACATGCTGCGCTGTATCGAGCTCTTCCGCCAGCTCGAACGCACCATCGAAGAGGAGGACCAGATCCGCATCTTCAAGGAGATTATCGAAATTAATCGGCAAAATCTGTGGGTCATCGGCACCGTCGGTGCCATCCCGCAGATCTTTATCGTCAACGAGCGCTTCCGCAATGTCCCCGAGGTCGCCGTCGGCTGCTGGCCGCTCAGGACCCCGGGCGCCACCGCCCCCGAATCCTACGCCATCGACCCCAACTAATATGTTTCATCTGGTTTTAAAACGCATATTGTGGATGGTCCCGACCCTCTTCGCCATCTCCTTTATCTCCTTCGGGCTGATCCAGCTGCCCCCCGGCGACTATCTGACCTCCTATGTCACCGCCCTGGCCGAAACCGGCGAGCCGGTAGCCGAGGAACAGGTCGAGGCGCTGCGCCGCCGCTACGACCTCGACCGACCATTTATGGTCCAGTATCTCAAATGGCTCAACAACATGCTGCCCTTCGGCTTCGAGCGCCAGGACACCAGCTCTTATTTGCAGACGATCGACGGCGGCTTCAACTGGCCTACATTCAAATGGCCCGATCTCGGCATGTCCTTCGAGTGGAATCGCCAGGTGACGGAACTGATCGGCGAGCGCCTGCTCTTGACCATGCTCATCTCCATAGTCACCCTGCTCTTCACCTGGGCCCTGGCCATTCCGGTGGGCATCTACTCGGCGGTGCACCAGTACTCCTGGGCGGACTACACCTTTTCGGTACTCGGCTTTATCGGTCTCGCCACCCCCAACTTCCTCCTGGCGCTGGTCTTCATGTATATTGGTTATTCTTTCTTCGGCATCAGTGCCGGAGGGCTGTTCTCGCCCGAATACCAGGACGCGCCCTGGTCCACTGCCCGCTTTATGGACCTCTTGGCCCATTTGTGGATTCCGGTTATCGTCATCGGCACCGCCGGCACCGCCGGGCTGATCCGCGTTATGCGCGGCAATCTGCTCGACGAATTGCCCAAGCAATATGTGATGACCGCCCGCGCCAAGGGCCTGGCCCCCTGGAAGCTCTTGCTCAAATACCCGGTCCGCGTCGCGCTCAACCCCCTGGTCAGCACCGTCGGTTGGGTCCTGCCCGGCATCGTCTCCGGCTCGGTGATCACCGCCGTGGTCCTGGGGCTGCCGACCACCGGCCCCTTGCTATTGCGCGCCCTGCAAAACCAGGACATGTATCTGGCCGGCTCGATGGTCATGATCCTGAGTTTTCTGACCGTCATCGGCACCCTGGTCTCCGATATCCTGCTGCTCTGGCTCGATCCCCGCATCCGCTACGAAGGAAGGGGCAACGCGTGAAGATCACCCAGGTCCAGGCGCAAGTACTGCAGTCCTACGAATACCCCAATGGCGGCTGGGTCCTGGTCCGCACCCGCACCGAAGACGGCGTCGAGGGCGTGGGCGAGTGCTTCGTGCCCGACCGCGATGGCCACGCCGCCTTTGCCGCTCGCGACCTCATCACCGGTAGCCTGCAACGCGTAGTCATCGGTCGCGAGGTGCTCGATATCGCCGTGCTCTGGGAAGCCATGTACGGCGTCTGCTGCAGTATCTACGACCGCCGAGGGCTCGCCATCCACGCGCTCTCAGGCGTTGACATGGCCCTCTACGACACCGCCGGCAAGACCCTCGGCATCCCCGTGCACAAATTGCTCGGCGGCGCCTGCCGCAATAAAATTCCGCTCTATATCAGCAGCGTCTACATCGACCTCGAACGCTTCGACGATGCCCTCAGCGAAACAGCTGACTATATCGATCAGGGCTTTGCCGCCATCAAATACTACGGTTGGCCCGACTTCGGCCAAAAGCCCAAACGCGACCAGGATCTGCTCAACCAATTGCGGCAAGCCGCCGGCGAAGACGCGGACCTGATGCTCGATCTCGGACGCCCCTACGGCCTCGCAGCGGCGCTGCAAATGGCGCAAATGATCGAGGACAGCGGTGCGCGGATCACCTGGTGGGAAGAGCCGCTCTCCACCTCCGACGACCTCGACAATATGGCGCAACTAACCGCCCGCACCGCGCTGACCATCGCCGCCGGCGAATCCGAACTCACCGCCTACGCCTTCCGCAAGCTGGTGCAAAAACGGGCCGTAGACCTCCTGCAACCCGACCTTTCCTGGGTCGGCGGGCTGACCGAAGGGCGGCGCATCGCCGAGTTGGGCCGCCTCCACCGCATCCCCGTCGTTCCCCACAACTGGGGCACCCAGATCAACTTCGCCGCCAGCGTCCACCTCGTCGCGGCGATGCCCGATGGCTTCCTCTGCGAGTATCCGATCACCCCCCGGGTCCGCGGCGCGGGCCACCCCCAGGTCTTCTCGCAAACCGCCGGCCAGGCGCCACCACAGATCCCCAGCCCGATGATGACCGAGCTGGCACAAGTGCCCATCGCGGTCAAAGACGGCCAGGCCCTCGTCCCGCAAGGGCCCGGTCTGGGCATCGAACTCGACGAGGCCGCCGTGGAAAAACACACTCTAGCATGACCGCCGAAGTCTGGGGCCTGGTCTTGACCGCTGCTGTCGGTCACGCGCTGTGGAATTTCGCCGCCCGCAAAGTCGCCGGCGACATGGCCGTGCTCTGGCTCTCCTTCGGACTCGGCATCGTGGTTATGATTCCGGTTTGCGTCTATGTCTGGTGGCAGGGCACCCCTCCGACCCTCACGTGGACGGGTGGTATCTGCCTGCTGGCCACGGGTACTTTCCACGCGCTCTACTTCGCCTTCCTGGCCCGGGCGTATGAACACGGCGAAATCTCCGTGGTCTACCCGGTCGCCCGCGGCTCGGGCGTCGGGCTGACCGCCTCGGTCGCCTGGCTCGGTCTGGGCGAGGACATTTCGCCATTGGGTGCGACTGGTATCGCGCTGGTCTTTGCGGGCATCCTCTGCCTCGGTGCCCCGGCGCTAAAACAACAGACCCACGGCCTCGCGCTCGCCCTGGGTGTTGGACTGACTATCGTCTGTTATTCGCTGGTCGACAAAATCGGCGTCGGGCATATGCAACCGATCTACTATATCACCGGCATGTGGATCCTCGGCACTCTACTCCTCGCACCCTTCGTCGTGCGGCAATACGGCGCGACGCTCCTCAGCACCATCCGCACCGCCTGGCCCTATATCCTGTTGATCGGCCTGGCCTTGCTGGGCACCTACCTGCTCATTCTCCTCGCCTATACCAAAGGCCCGATCAGCTATATTATCGCCGCGCGCGAATCGTCGGTGATCCTCGGCGCAGCACTGGGCTTTTTCTTGCTCAGAGAACGCCTCACCGCATTTAAAGTAGTTGGCATTCTCGCCATCACCGGGGGCCTGGCGCTGATCAAGGCCAGTTGAACGCCGTGGAATCCCAACTCTTTCAGATCCAGCCGCCCCGGCGGGCGATGCTCCGCGAGGCGACGATCATCATCGGCATCCTGGCCACCTGTATCGGCGCCCCCTTCTTCTTCTTTCCCTACGGCGACGAGGATCGGATCAGCTTCTGGGTCTCGACCGCCTCGCTGGCGCTTATTTATATCGTCGCCCTCGTCTATCTCTCGCTCTGCGTCGGGTGGTTTACCGACTACTACACCACCGGCAAGAAAACCCTCTTCGAAGTCGACCGAAAAAACCTGACCATCCACCAGGACGGCGAGCGCACCCCCTACCGCCTGCGCGATCTCCACATTGATCAGGTCCGCGTCATAAGCCTCAAGGACAAACCCGAATACAAACCCGTCCTGCGCGCCTTCGACCTGCGCTCGTGGCGCATCGTCGCCCTCTTTTACAACGCCGGCGAATTCAATCTCCGCAATGGCGACACCGCCCAGATCTGTCTAACTGACGCCCGGCTCGTCGTCCACATCCCGACCGTACTCGACCACGTCTTGCTACTCAGCCCCACCGATCCACAGGGCCTGCTACTGGCCCTGATTCGGGCGACCGCCCACGCGAATAAAAACTGAGGTGCAATCTGCCATGGACCCGCGCATCTTCCCGATCCACCCACCCTCCACCGCCCTCTTCGCCAAGGTGCTGGCCCTGTTATTCGCCATAATCTGCATCTTCTTCGCCCTGCTCTCGCTGATCATCTACGCCGTCATCGACATCGATGGCCCGATCGGGCGCATCGCCGCGCCGGTGGCCCTGGGCGCTGCACTTTTGCTCATGCTCTTTATTTTTTTTTCGGTCTTCACCTGGTTCTATCTCATCGGCTCTCGCACCTCCTTCGTACTGATCGAAACCCACCTCGTCATCCGCAATAGCGCCCACGGCCAGCACTTCGCCTACGACGAGCTCAAGACCGATGCAGCACGCATCGTCGACCTGCAAAACGAGCCCCAGTACCGCCCCGGCAAGAAAATCTTCGCCATCAAGGCTTTCTTCTTCTACGGCGGGGCGTTCTATCTGCAAAATAATGAAAAGGCGCACGTCTTCTATACCGACCCGCGGGTGGTGTACATTCCAACCCATACGAGCCACGCGCTGCTTTTAGGGCCGACAGACCCGGATGGTTTTCTCCAGGCCTTGCGGGAGCTTAGCGGCCGCTCTCAGCCTCCCACATGAGCGAGGTGCTGGCACAGGACGAAAACGGCGAGGTGGTCTACACCGCCTCGCAGTGGCAGTTGATGGAGCGCAAGTTCCGCCAGCACCGCCTGGCCGTCTGGTCGGGCATGGTGGTGCTGGCGCTCTATTTGGGCGCCCTGCTCTGCGAATTTCTCTCGCCCTATGCCCTAGAAGACCAGCACCTCGAATATATCTACGCGCCGCCGCAACGCCTGCACCTCATCGGCCCCGACGGTCTCCATCTGCGCCCCTTCGTCTACGGTCTCAAGGGCCGGCGCCACCCCGAAACCCTGCGCAAGGTCTACGTCGAGGACCAAAGCCGCAGCTACCCCGTGCGCCTCCTCGCCCGCGGCGCGACCTATCGCTTCTGGGGCCTGATCGAAACCGATATCCACCTCTTCGGCATAGATGCGGGCGGCACCCTCTTCCTCCTCGGCACCGACTCTTTGGGCCGCGATCTTTTAAGCCGCATCCTCTACGGCTCGCGCATCTCGCTGACCATCGGTCTGATCGGCGTCAGCCTGAGCTTTATCTTCGGGCTGAGCATCGGCGCCATCTCTGGCTACTACGGCGGCTGGATCGACAACATCATCCAGCGCCTGATAGAAATCCTCCGCTCCTTCCCGTCGATTCCCCTGTGGATGGCGCTCTCGGCAGCCCTGCCGGCGACCTGGAGCCCATTGCAAATCTACTTCGGCATCACCGTGGTCCTCTCGTTTTTGGGCTGGACCGGTCTGGCCCGCGTGGTCCGCGGCAAAATTCTCTCGCTGCGCGAAGAGGACTACGCCACCGCTGCCATTCTCGTCGGTGCCTCCAAACCCCGCATCATGGCCCGCCATCTGCTCCCCGGCTTTACCAGTCATATCGTCGTCAGCCTGACCCTGGCCCTGCCCAATATGATCCTCGGCGAAACCTCGCTCTCCTTCTTAGGCCTGGGACTGCGCCCGCCCATCACCAGTTGGGGCGTGCTGCTGCAAGAGGCGCAAAACGTCCAAGCTGTGGCCATGCAACCCTGGCTGTTGACCCCCGCCGTCTTCGTCGTCGTCGCGGTCCTGGCCTTCAACTTCGTCGGCGACGGTCTGCGCGATGCCGCCGACCCCTACGGGCGCTAAAGCCATGCCCCCCATCCTCAGCATCGACAATCTCCACACCCATTTCTTTTTGGACGAGGGCACCGTCCGCGCCGTCGACGGCGTTGACCTCGAGATCCCCCGCAGCCAAACCCTATGCTTGGTCGGCGAAAGCGGCTGCGGCAAGAGCATCACCGCCTTTTCGATCTTGCAAATGATTCAGCGCCCCGGCAAAATCGTCGACGGCCAAATCACCCTCCACCGCGAAAATGGACCGGTAGCACTGACTGCGCTCCCGCCAGATGGCAGTACAATGCGGCAGATCCGCGGCAGCGATATCGCGATGATCTTCCAGGAGCCGATGACCAGCCTGAGTCCGGTGCACAATGTCGGCTCGCAAATCGCCGAGGCCATCCGCCTGCACACCGACAGCAATAAAAGGGAAGCCAAGGACCACGCCATCCACATCATGGAACGCGTCGGCATCCCCGACGCCGCGCGCCGCTACGGCGAATACCCCCACGAGTTGAGCGGGGGCTTGCGCCAGCGGGCGATGATCGCCATGGCGCTCTCGTGTCGCCCGACGCTCTTGATCGCCGACGAGCCAACCACCGCTTTGGATGTGACGATCCAGGCGCAAATCCTGGCGCTGATGAGAGAATTACAAGCAGAGTTGGGCATGGCCATCCTGCTGATCACCCACGACCTGGGTGTCGTCGCCCAGATGGCCGACGAGGTCGCGGTAATGTACTGGGGTCGGGTGGTCGAATACGGCAAGGTCAACAAGATCTTCCAGCGCCCCGAGCATCCCTATACCGAGGCGCTGATGCGCTCGTTGCCGGGGCTGCATCTCGAGCGCCAATCCGAGTTAGAGGTCATTCGCGGCTCCGTACCCGACCCCTTCCAGCAGTTGGTCGGTTGCGCCTTCCACCCTCGCTGCGACGAGTGCCAGCAGGGATTATGCGATGTGGGCACACGACCTCCATTGCACGAAATCGAAACGGGCCACCTGAGCGCCTGCCTAAAACGGGGGCCCGATGCCTGAGCAAATCCTCCTCGAGGTCCGCGACCTGCAAAAACACTTCCCCATCATCCGCGGCTTCTTCAACAAGGTCGTCGGACAGGTCCGCGCCGTCGACGGGGTCAGCTTCGCGCTCCACGAGGGCGAGTGTCTGGGGCTGGTCGGCGAAAGCGGCTCGGGCAAGACCACCGTCGGCCGCACCCTGCTGCGCGCCTACAACCCCACCGCCGGCGAGATCCGCTTCCGCCTCGACGGCGAGGAAATCGACATCGCCCGCGCGCCCGAGGCCCGGCTCAAAGAGCTGCGCCGCCATATGCAGATGATCTTCCAGGACCCCTACGCCTCGCTCAACCCGCGCATGACCATCTTCGACATCATCGGCGAGCCCCTGCTGATCCACGGCATCGCAGACCGCGCCGAGCGCGAGATGCGAGTCCGCGAGTTGATGCAGCAGGTCGGCCTCAACCCCCAACACCTGCGCCGCTATCCCCACGCCTTCTCCGGCGGCCAGCGCCAGCGCATCGGCATCGCCCGCGCTCTAGCCCTCCACCCCCGGCTGATCGTCGCCGACGAGCCGGTCTCCGCCCTCGACGTCTCGGTCCAGGCCCAGATCCTCAACCTCTTGCAGGCCTTGCGCCGCGATCTCGGCCTGACCTATCTCTTTATCGCCCACGATCTCAGCGTAGTGCGCCATATCGCCGACCGCGTCGCGGTAATGTACGTGGGGAAAATCGTCGAAATGGCCCCGGTCGACCGCCTCTTCGCCAAACCCTTGCACCCCTATAGCGAAGCCCTGCTCGCCGCCGCACCCGCGCCCGACCCCGAGCGCCGCCAAGTGCCCCTATTGCTCTCGGGCGAGGTCGCCGACCCGTCCGACCCACCGCCGGGCTGCCCCTTCCACCCCCGCTGCCGCCACGCGCGCAAATCCTGCCGCACCGACGTGCCCCAATTGCGCGAAATCGCCCCCAACCATCAGGTCAGCTGCCACTTCGCCGACGAATTGGATCTTGAGGGCATGCAATGAGCCCGTTGAAGATCGTCCTGCTCGCTCTGATTCTGCTCGCCATCGTCGCCGGTCTTTATCGCCAGCGAATCATCCGCGTCTACCACGTGGTCACCCTCTTTTACGCCGACCGCATCGTCGCCAATTTCCGCTCGATGGACTCGATGTTCAATACCGTGCCGGTCCACCGGGCACCCATCGCCAGTCCATTCGACCGTGCCCCAACTCCACTGCCTGCCACCTTCCCCTACCAGGGACAAAACAAAAACCTTCCCACCTGGCTCGACGAAACCTGGACCACGGGCCTGGTCGTCATCAGGGATAGCGCGGTCACTTTTGAGGGATACTACCGGGGCAATGCAGAATCCACCCGGACGATCTCCTGGTCCCTGGCCAAATCCTTCGTCTCAGCCCTTTTCGGTATCGCCGTCGCCGAAGGGCATATCGCCAGCATCCAGGACCCCGTCACCCAATACGTCCCCCTGCTCAAAGGTAGCGGCTACGATGGCGTGGCGATCAAAGATGTCCTGCAAATGTCTTCGGGGGTCCGCTTCGACGAAGACTACGCGGCGTTTTTCTCCGATATCAACCGCATGGGGCGCGCCATCGCCTTCAACAGCTCGATCGACGCCTTCGTCGCCTCACTGAAAAACGAGCGTCCACCGGGGACCTACAACCAATACGTCAGCATGGATACTCAGGTCTTGGCGATGGTGCTCCGCGAGACTACGGGGGAAACAATCGGGGCATACACCGAGAGCCGGCTATGGCGAAAGATCGGCATGGAATCGGACGCCTACTGGCTGGTCGACAGCCAGGGCATGGCACTGGCCTTTGGTGGGCTCAACGCCGTCTTGAGGGATTACGCCCGTTTTGGCTTGCTGTATCTGCAGGAGGGAATGTGGAATGGAGTACAGGTCATCCCGAAAGAATGGATCAGCGCTTCAATAACGCCCGACGCGCCCCATCTACAACCGGGGCCGAACGATTTGTCCAACACCGACTTTGGCTATGGCTACCAGTGGTGGATTCCACCCGACTCCGACGGCGACTTTCTCGCGATTGGCATCTACGAGCAATATCTCTACATCCACCCGCGCCACCGGACCGTCATCGCCAAAAGCTCGGCCTATCCCGACTACGACCGCGACGGCGAGGAGCGAACCCTAGAGGCCATCGCCGCCTTCAGGACCATCGCCGCTCAGGCTATCCATTGAAATAGTACCGCGGACAGGCCCCGAACGCTCGAACGCTATCTGCGATTGTTACATCGCGCCCAACAGCCGATTCGGTTGATCCGCGGGCTGGGGGACCCTGTACTCTACATTATAATAACAATAAAATTCGATGAACCCTGCAGGCGCTCTACATGCGTCTATTATTAAAGCTACTCAAGGGCCTGGCGGGTGCGTGGCCGTGCAGCGCTTGTACTCTGCCCCACTCGTGGCCGGTGTCAGGTTCGAAACCAAGTACGGCGACAGTATCTTCATAGAGCGCAACTAGAACCTTAAAGTTCCTAGATGAACGACTCACCACTGAAGCAGCCGAGTGCCCTTATTCCACTGGCAATGTCGTTCGTCGCTCTAGCTATGGTCCTTGGTCACGCTGCGATATACGGCATTGTCCATGAGACGGACGAGGGGACAGCGGCCCACATTTTTCAGCTGCTCATGGTTGTACAGGTGCCGGTCGTGGCCTACTTCGCAATCAAGTGGTTGCCGCAGGCTCCGACACAGACGCTTCAGGTTCTTGCGCTACAGGCTGCCGCTGCCTTCGCAGCAATTGTCGCGGTCGTATTTCTGACCTAGGCAACGAGGTCGGGCGCGCGGTCTAACGCTTTGCTTCACCGATAAAAATAAAGATGCCTCAAGAGCTACACGACAACATCGAACACCCCGCCCGATGCCGCGCCCAATCGGGCCGCTTCTGCGCGTGCTCTTCCCTTTCGGGCTGCTCGTCATAGGGCCGCCGCAACAAATCCAGTAGCTCGCGGACCAGCCCATAATCGCCCTCCTCGGCCTTGTCGATGGCGAGTTGAGCCATGTAATTCCGCAACACGTTTTTGGGATTGGCCGCATCCATCCGCTCGCGCCGCCCGGCGGGTGCCTTCGCACAATACTTGCGCAACCAGGCCCCCAGCCGCGCCCTGTAGTCGTCCGTCAACTGATCCGGCACGTAATAGGCGTCCATCAGCGACGCCATCAGCTCCGCCTCTTCGCCCGCTGCTACATCAATAAGCGCCAGCCGTCGATAAAAAATCGTCATATCCGTCTCGACCAGCTGTAGTATTTCGTGCAATTCCCCCGTCAACTCGCCGTCAAAAACCTCCAAGCCCAGCTTCTGCGTCTGCATCGCCTGCCAGTAGCGCTCGTATTCCCGCGGATAGCCGTTGATAATCTCCTGCAGGGGCTCGATCTCGTCCACCAGGGGCAATATCGCCTGGCCGAGCTGCGCCAGATTCCAATGCGCGACCTGCGGCTGATTGCCAAAGCGATAGCGGCGACCCTGGGCGTCGGTGGTATTGGGCGTCCAGCCGAGGTCGTAGCCCTCGAGCCAGCCATAGGGTCCGTAGTCGATCGTCAGCCCGAGAATCGACATATTGTCGGTATTCATCACGCCGTGGACGAAACCCACCCGCATCCAGTGCGCGACCATCTCCGCCGTCCGCCGCACCACCTCCTCAAACCACTGCAAATAGACCTCCGGCGATGGCGCACCCAGATGGGGGAAGTCCGTGCGCAGCGTATATTCCGCCAACTGCCGCAATACCTCCAGCTCGCCCCGGGCGGCAAAGATCTGCAACGAGCCGAAACGCGTAAACGAGGGCGACACTCGGCAGACGACCGCACCGGGCTCGGCCTGGGGATGGCCGTTGTAAAACATATCGCGCACCACCTCCTCACCCGTCACCACCAGACTCAACGCCCGCGTCGTCGGCACGCCGAGATGATACATCGCCTCGCTGCACAAAAATTCGCGTATCGACGAGCGCAACACCGCCAGCCCATCCGCCAGCCGCGAATAGGGCGTCAACCCAGCGCCCTTCAGTTGCAGCGCCCACCGCTCACCGCGCGCATTGACGACCTCGCCTAGATTGATCGCGCGACCATCACCTAACTGCCCAGCCCAGTTGCCGAATTGATGACCGCCATAGCACATGGCATAGGGGTCCATGTCCTCCAACAGGCAATTGCCCGCAAACACCTCGGCGAACTCATCCGTCTCGCAAGCATCGGGCGCGAGATCGAGCAATGCCGCCACCTCGTGGGCATAGGCCACCAACTGCGGTTTGCTCACCCTGGTGGGCTGCACGCGAGAATAACACGCCTGCTGCACCTGGCGACAGTAATTGGCTTCTTTGGGATCGGCGGGCAACTCGCGCGTAAAGCGATTGTCGAATGACAGCGCTGCCAGCCCCTCAGCACTCATGGAGACATCCACCGCAAGGATAAATACATGCCACGCTGCGTCTCGGCTGCACGCGAATTGACGAATTCAGGTTGGAATAAATCACGTAGAGAATGGGGTTCAGACCCGCCCTAACGCAAGAGCAGCATTTTGCGAGTCTGGATCTTTTCCAGCGTCTCGAGCTGGGACAAATAGACCCCCGTTGCCACGGCGCGCCCCGCATCGTCGCGACCAGCCCAGCCCAATTGGTGCCCACCTCCCCCCAGCGGCCCCTGCCATAGCCGGCGTACCAATCGCCCCTGTATGTCATAGACTTTCAAGACCGCCGGGCCCGCATGGGCCAACTGGAAACGAATCGCCGTGCCGGCGTTAAAGGGATTGGGATAGTTGCCGATCAGCGCAGC
>JAYYUU010000032.1:0-5316 GCA_036343835.1 Candidatus Latescibacterota bacterium
GTACCGCTCAGATGATAATTCGTAAATAGGATAGCTCGACTAGCTCGACTATCGAAGTAAAAACTTGATTTATATCTAATTGTATAATATATATTTAAGGTAAAATACGATAAAGTGGAAGGCCGGGACAATACCTTCCAATGCGATATTAATTCGCTTCATGTATACGGCAAAATTCGCAAAAGCGCAATTCGACGATTGTGGGGGTTATGAGTTTTTCGACGGCAGTTCAACTCGATGAAGTGTGGAAGCGCTTCGGGGCCGTAGAGGCGGTGCGCGGCGTATCGCTGCACGTGCCGGCCGGGTGTATCTATGGATTTTTAGGCCCCAATGGCGCGGGTAAGACGACGATAATCCGCATGATTATGAGCATTTTCTTTGCCGACGAGGGGCGGATTAGTGTCCTCGACGGACAGGATGCTGCCGCGGTCAAGGATCGGCTCGGCTATCTGCCCGAAGAGAAGGGGCTTTACAAGAAGATGAAGGTCGGGGAACTGATGACCTACTTCGCTCGGCTCAAGGGAATCGAGGATCGCGTAGCGCGCCAGCGCGCCGCAGCGCTTTTGCAGCGCTATGGTCTGGGGGAGTGGCAGGACCGGCGTTGCGAAGCGCTCTCCAAGGGCATGGGCCAGAAAGTGCAATTGCTCATCACCTTGATCCACGAGCCCGATCTGGTCATTCTCGACGAGCCCTTTTCGGGCCTCGATCCGGTCAATCGCGATTTGATGCGGGATCTCATTTTGCAGATGCGCCGCGACGGCAAGACCGTGATCTTCTCCACCCATATCATGGAGCAGGCCGAGCAGGTTTGCGATTATGTGGCCCTGATCAACAAGGGGGAGAAGGTCGTCGACGGCTCGCTGAGCGAAGTACGTTCGAGCGGCGGCCGGGCCGCGATGCTCGACTACGATGGGGACGGGCGCACGCTCGTGGACTTGTCGGGGGTGGTCAGAATCAACGATTCGGGCAAGCAGGCCGAACTCGTTTTAGCGGTGGACGCCGATTCGCAGCAATTGTTGGCGGTGCTATTGGACAAGGTGCAGATTCGGCGCTTCGATTTGCGCGAGCCCTCCCTGCACGAAATCTTCATCCGCGCGGTAGGGGGGGACGATGCGTAAAATTGCCCTGGTCGCCTGGCGCGAATATATGGATAATGTCCGCACCAAGGGATTCTGGATCGGAATCCTGGCCTTCCCGCTGATCATCGCCCTGAGCGCCACGGTGCCAATTCTGCTGACCAAGGCCAAGGAGGCGCGCAGCTATGCGGTGCTCGATCATTCGGGTTTTGTACTCGTGGAGGTCGAAAAGCGGATCCTGGCCGAAGATCTGGGCGCGGTGCTCGAGGCGGCGGCGGAGCGCTATCGCGAAGGCGGCCAAGAATGGGAGCGCTTGCCCGAGGTGGTGAAATCTGCCGGGCTGGTCTACCTGAGTTTGGAGCAGCAGCAACGACAGGCGTTTATCTCCGCGCTGGCGCTCGTCGAAGCAGATGCCAGTCTGGCGGATGAGGTGGCGGTCAAAGTGCCCGAATTGGCCGGTGGTCTTGAGATGTGGTGGCGGTCGGTCTCGGCCGAGGCGTTGGACGAACTCGATTTGGAACTCTCGCGCAATCGCTATGCGCACGTGGTATTGGCAGCGGGCGACAAAGATCAGGCGGCACTTAGCCGCATGGTCAACGACGGTGAACTCTTCGCCTATTTCGTCATCGGGGCCGATCCGGTGGAAAGCGATGAGGGGTGCAAATATATCTCATTGAATCTGACCGACCGCGAATTGCGCGGATGGTTCGGGCGGCGGGTTTCGCAGGTGGTGCGCGCCCGGCGCATCGCGCGCGAGGGGCTCGATGTGCAAGTGGCTGGTTGGTTGCAGCAGTCGGTGCGCTTTGAAGCCCGCAAGGTCGACAAGCGCGGCTCGGAGGAGGAGGTTTCCTCGGTGGACACCGCCCGGCAGTGGGCGCCGATGGCCTTTGTCTATCTGTTGTGGATCGCGGTATTCACCAACTCGCAGGCGCTATTGACCAATACGATCGAAGAGAAGTCGACGCGGGTTATCGAAGTGCTACTCTCCTCGATTTCGCCCTTTGAACTGATGGCCGGCAAAATAGCTGGTATGGCGGCTTCGGGGCTGACGGTGGTTGGCACCTGGGCCATTTGTATTGGGATTGCGTTGACCGTGGTGCCCGAGATGTTGGGGGCTTCGGGCGCTTCTTTCGGCGGCATCGCCATAGACCCGCTCTATCTATTGTCCTTTATCTTCTATTTCCTGTCCGGATATTTGCTCTACGCCAGCTTATTGGTGGGGATCGGTTCGGTGTGCAATAGTTTGAAAGAGGCGCAGAATCTGATGCTGCCGATCATGATCCCGCTAATGGTGCCGCTGATGGCGATGGTCTTGGTCAGCCAGGATCCCAATGGGATCCTGGCGCGGGTGATGTCCTTTATCCCGCTCTTTACGCCCTTTATCATGATGAACCGCGCCGCCGGGCCGCCGCCGCTATGGGAGTATTTGGCGACGACGGCGCTGATGCTGGTGTCGATTTATCTGGCGGTCCGGGGTGCGGGCAAGGTCTTTCGCATCGGAATTCTGATGACGGGCAAGCCGCCGCGGCTCAGGGAGATCGCCCGTTGGCTGACCTTGCAGGAGGATGTCAACCCACCCGAGCGCGATGGCGATTAGGCCGGTTCGATACAGGAGGGGTCTTCAAAGGTCGCGGTGTTGACGCGGGTGGAAACCGCATGGGCGGCCATATCGCCGCCGGGATAGGGGATGAGGATTGAGGCCAGTTGCTGGGGGTCATCGCAGGCGGGGTCGAGCCAGGCCGACTGGCCCGCCGGGTCGAGGATGACGGGCATGCGGTGGTGGACCCGGGCGGCGAAGTCGCTGGCCTCGGTGGTGATGATGGTGCAGGTGCGGACGATCTCCTCCTCGGGCGAGGTCCACTCCTCCCACAGACCGGCCATGGCGAAGGGGCGGTCGTCGGCCATGTGCAGATAGTGCGGCAGTTTGCCGTCGGCGGTTTTTTGCCACTCGTAGTAGCCGCTGGCCGGAATCAGGCAGCGCCGCCTTTTCAACGCGGCCCTGAAGGCCGGTTTTTCGGCGATGGTCTCGGCGCGGGCGTTGATCATGCGGTGGCCGATTTTGGGATCTTTGGCCCAGAAGGGCACCAGGCCCCACTTAAAGGCGTCGAGGGTGCGGCCCTGCTCCTGCAAGACGACGGCTACGGGTTGGGTGGGGGCGATATTGTGGCGCGGTGCGATCTCAACGCGCGATTGTTCGACGGCCATTTCCTCGAAAAGGGTAGAGCTCTCGTGGTGGAGGGCAAAACGTCCGCACATGGCAGTATACTCCGGCGCAAAGGGGGTGTAGTGTTAACGAACGAAGGCATTGGGACCGCGTCAAGGTAATTTCGATGGACCGAGTTGACGATCTATTGCAACGGGAATTGACCGATTATCTGGGCGGCTTTGTCTCTGCGCGCCGCAAGCGGCGGATGGAGGAAGTACTGGCCTGGCGCACGCGCTTTTTGACCGTGGTCCTCGAGAATTTGTATCAACCCCACAATGCTTCGGCGGTGCTGCGCTCGTGCGATTGCTTTGGGGTCCAGGATGTTCACATTGTCGAAAGCCGCAATACCTACCAGGTCAATGCCGATATCGATGTGGGCGCATCGGGGTGGTTGACTATGCACCGCTACCGCGATTCTACCACTGCGCTGGCGGCGCTAAAAGCAAAAGGCTATCGGCTGGTGGCGGCCACGCCGCATCGCGGCGATTGCACGCTGGATGAGTTGGCTGTCGATAAACCGCTATCCGTATTTTTTGGTACCGAGGAATTGGGGTTGAGCGAGGGAATGCTGGATGCTGCGGACGAGTATGTGCAGGTGCCGATATACGGCTTTACCGAGAGTTTTAATGTCTCGGTCTGCGCCGCGTTGATTCTGCGCGAGTTGACGGGCCGATTGCGGCAAAAAACGGGGGGCTGGGAATTGATTGAAGAGGAGCGGGCGGCGTTGCGTTTGGAGTGGTATCGCCATTCGGTGCGCGAGGTCGAACTGGTGGAGCGGCGTTTTATGGAGGAGCGCGTATCGTGAAGCGGCTCTATTTCTGTGATGGGACATTGATTCTGCCGGACTGCACGGTGGCCGAGGGTGCCCTATTGGTTGAGGGCGGGCGCGTCACCGCGGTGGGACGGGCGGTGGATATTCCGTGCCCTGAGGGTTTTGAGCGGGTCGAGGCGGGTGGTGGGTATATCGGGCCGGGGTATGTGGACCTCCATGTTCACGGTGGTGCTGGCGCCGACTTTATGGACGGGACCGCAGCGGCCTGGCGCACAGTGCTCAGGGTCCACGCCCGGCACGGGACGACGAGTTGTGCGCCGACGACGACGGTGGCCGATCCCGCGCCGATACGCGCGGCCCTTGATCTGGCGGTTGAGGGTGTGGCTGAAGATGGTTTCGGTCTTTGGGACGGAGAGCCGGGTGCGCGGGTGCTGGGCGCGCATTTTTACGGGCCGTATTTTGCCCCGGGTGCCGAGGGCTGTCACCCGGCGGGACCACTGCGGCCACCGGAGTCGGGCGAATACGCGGCGTATTTGCTGCGCGAAGGTGCGATCTGCGCGGCGAGTATCGCGCCGGAATTACCCGGTGCCGAGGATTTTGCCCGCGCCGTCGTCGAGCGCGGTATCTGTCTCAATCTCGGCCACTCAAACGCCACTTTTGCCGAGGTTGAAACGGCGCTGGGATGGGGGGCGCAGCACGTCGATCATCTATTCTGCGCGATGGCGGACAAGAGCAAGTTGCGGGCTTTGCCCGGCGCGCCGATTTATCCGATGCGCGGCGGTCTTTTAGAGGCGGCGCTCTACTTCGACGAATTGAGTACCGAGATTATCGCCGACGGCAAACACCTCGCGCCGGACTTATTGCGGCTGGCCTTGAAGTTCAAGGGACCCGAGCGGTTGATTTTGGTCACCGACTGCAACCGGGCCTTGGATATGCCCGATGGCGAATATCTATTTGGCCCTTTGAATGGGGGTGCGCCTTTTATTCGCCGCGATGGGGTGGGCATTATGCCGGATGGTAGTGCGCTGGCTTCGGGATGTATGGGGATGGATCATATGGTGCGAACATTTTACGCGCAGACGGAAGCGGGGCTGACAGAAGTCGTGCGGATGGCGAGTGCGACGCCGGCAGAGATTTTGGGCCGGCTGGATATTGGCAGCCTGGAAAAGGGCAAGCGGGCCGATGTGTTAATATTGAACGAAGATCTCGAGGTGCAAAAGGTCTTTGTCGAGGGGCGGGCCTTAGTGTGAAATTGGTGGCGG
>JAYYUU010000033.1:0-8388 GCA_036343835.1 Candidatus Latescibacterota bacterium
CGGCGTAGAGCAAGAGCTCAAAGTCCTCGCCCGGCAAAAGGTCGGCGCATTCACCGGCATTGTACAGAGCAAAGGGTGCCAAATCGACATCCAGCCGCCCGACACCCACCTCGTCGCCCAGATCGAGGTAGAAATCGAGCGCGGCATAGCGGGCCGCCACCACAAATCCCCATTCCGGAGTCAATACGAAATCGAGGCTGAACTCTCCGATCTCCTCCGCCAACAGCTGCTCGGACTCCCACAGCAGCTGCTCGTGGTTTTCTTTTTTTCCCCCCACCACCATCGGCCGGCGCTTGACCAGGGCCAAACGCCGGTCGAGCGCAATACAGGCCTCGTCGTAGTCAAAGCCGCACTCGTCGGCAATCTCTATAAGTGCAGAGGCCAAATCCCGCCGCTGCTCTTCGTCGGCCAGGGCCTGCGAGTCGAAGGGGCGCTCGAGCTCGCTCTCGACCAGAGCCAATGGCCAGACGCCGGCCCGGCCAGCGCCCAGTGCGGCAACGCGCACCGTCCGGCCGCTAATGTGGATTCCGGTAGCGCTTTTCTTGCCAAATCCGAACATGCCTAATCCTTCGTGAGAACGTACGCCCTACTCCAAGATGATCAGCGGCCACAGTTTTTCCAGCGTCCGCCGACCGATGCCCTTGATCTCGAGCAATTGCTCCAACTGTGCGAAAGAACCGTGCTCGCGGCGGAAGGCGACGATCCGCTCGGCGGTCTTGGGACCAACCGCGGGCAGTGCGACCAACTCAGCGGCGGTGGCCGAGTTGAGCGGGATCGGACCCCGCTTCACCTGCTCCAGCGGCGGTGGCGGCTCGACCACGCGCGGTATGACGCGGAACTGCTCTCGGGTCGCGGTCGGTACCAATCGCCTAGCGCGGCCGCAGACCCCAACAACAGGACCACTGCCAGGCCGATCAGGGCCTGTTGCTCATGCCGGTTGAACATGGAAAATACCTCCCGAAGCCGCGCCGGGCAACATCCTTTAGCGCAGGTAGAACGTACCCGAGAGCCGCAATTCGCGCGACTTGCGCGTCTTGTCGGTCAAACGGTTGTCGTTGTTCTCGATGCGGATCAGCCCCTCGCCGCGAAAATTTTCGCTAAAGCTGTAGCTTAGCGAGAGCTGGGTCCGCCAGCGATCCGTGGCGGATATTTCTGTCAGCTTTTCCTCGCCAGTTGCATTGGACCGGGTCTCGTCCTCGAGCCCGAACTCGAAATTGAGCGAAATATCGCTCTTGAGTTTGCCGAAGAGCGGCAGGCTACGGGGCTTGAGGGTATAGGTCACCTTGAAGGTCGTAGACGAACGCTTATTTTCACTTCTACCGCGTGGCGGACGGTCGATTGCGGTGCTATCGGATTCGACTGAGGTCAATTCAAAATCCGTACTTATAGCATTTGAAACCACGTGTTCGATCGTCGTCGTCGGCCCCCAGCGCCAGCGGCCATTCCACGACACCCGGACCTCATCCGAACCTCCCTCAGTAATCAAATTGTGACGCTCAAGGCTGCCCTCGCCTTCGCTCGTCTGCGATTTTTCCCAATTGGCGTTCACCTGCGCGCTATTGATCACCTTTTTTATATAGGGTATCCGGTCCGCCCGCCCCCAGTTCAGGTTGAAGCGGGGGAAACGCCGCTCGCGCTGTACCCGCAGCCGGTCCTGCGAAGAGCCGCTGCGCTCCGTCGTCTGCTCGTTGGAGTTGATCTTGACACTGATCCCGAAGGGCAGCCGCAAACCCGAACTGGTCTCCAACGACGAGGTGCGCGACCAGTTGTCCTGAGTCGTCAGCCCCTGCGTCGCCCGGCGCACCTGCAGCGTGTCGTCGATGCCCAATTGGTAGAGGATCGACGGGCGCCGTATGAGGTTGAAATTGCGCGCATCGGTAGTGAGCCGCCAGTTGGCGTTGAGCGGCTCGACGATATTGCCGGTCCACCCGGCCAGGCGTCGGAGGATAAATGGACTTTTGCGCTGCGGTTCCTCGGCCTCAGCCTCCTCCCCAGCCGACTGCTCGAGGGCACCCGTGCGCTCGCCCTCGTCTACCTCGACCTCCTGCTTGCGCTTGCGGCCCTGGCCAGAGGACTTGCCCAGGTTTTTGAGCAGTATTGGAATCTTGAGATTGAAGCGCATCGAGAGATCGTTCTGGGTGCGGATGTCCAGCGTCTTAAAAGGCGCGCCCGTCGTCGAGTCGATCGGCGCCGAACCGCGTCGCTGGGCCGGGTCGTTCTGCTCCTCGTAGTTGGCCTTAAAAGTGTAGTTTTGGTCCAACCACTGTACCAGGCGCAGCGAAAAGCTGACGTCGGCCGTCTGCTTGCGCCCCACCTCGCGACCAAAGCTCCGCGCGTCGGGGACAAATTTTTTGCGCAGATCGCGGTCGACCTTGAGGTTGTAGTCGGCCGAGAGACCCTGGAATGGGTTGAGCTTTGAGGCGTAGGTCTCGTTGAGGCCGAAATCCTCCTGCTCGGTCGCCGCGGCATCGCCGCGGTGTAAGAGTCGCGAGACCCGCCGGCTGCCGTTCATGGTATAGGTCAGGCTCGATGGCAGTGGGCGAAAGCGCATCTGGCTAAGCCCCTTGGGCATAAATTCCGGCAGCCATCCCATGATCGGCAGCGATGGTTTGGGCAGCGGCATGCGATAGTTAAAACTCATCGTCTGCGCCGCGCGCTCGTTGAGCAGGCGCACCGGATCAGTGCTATTCTCGCGCGAATGCGACAGCCGCAGGTTCATCTGGTCGAGGGTCCAGCGCAGCAGAAAATTCTTGCCCTGCCGGCGACTGATCGACACGTCGTAGAACTCCTTGGTGCTGACCGCCTGCTGCTCCCGCTTCTCCTCGGAAGTCAGTTCGACATCGGAACCGGGGCCAAAGCGCGGCAAGCTCACCCCGAGGCTGAGATTGACCTTTATCGGAATCGAGAAGCCCCAGCCCCCCGGGAGAAATTTCTGCACGTTGGAGGAAGCCGACATTGCGGCTTCGCGATCGGTGCTATTGCCGCCCGAACCGGAGAAAGTGCGGAAATTCTCCTGCCGCCAGAGCACATTGCCGTCGACGCTCATAAAGTCGGCCAGCTTGGTGTTGAGCCGAGCATAGGCGGCCAAGCCGGGGTCGTTGCGCACCACGTCGAGGCGCAATTCATCGAGGAAAACCCGCCCGCTATGGGCGCGGCTCGTAGCCCGGTTGCGCAGACCAATGCTCAGTTGTTTGATCGACTGCATCGACGGATTGCCCCGCACCCGATAAATCGCCTCCTCGTCGCCGCGCAGACCCGGTTTGGCAAAGACCTGATTCAGGGCGTAGCGGTCGACCCGGGGATCGTGTCCCTCGGCCCTGAGTCGCTCCAACTCGCCCTGGGTCAGCAAGGTCTTGTCGGCGGTTGGGGCTCCCCGCGAATCGCGGATCAGATAGGTGTAGAAAAATTCGCCCGTCGTCGTATCCGCCCGCCCCGATTGCCACAGCGCCTTGAGTTGCGATATCGCCAATAGGTCCACATCGACCTGATTGCCCTTCCAGCCCGATCGCCCATTTGTCCAGCCGGGGAATATCGGGCTGACGACCTCGTAGTAATTGGTCGTGTCGGCTCCAAAACGCACGAAAAGCACCAGATCGCTCGAATCGCCGCGCGCGTAATCGCTGGTCTCGGTCGAGTCGCCGTGCACGAACATCCGCAGCCGCTGATAACTGGTGTAGTTGGCCTGTCGGGTCAGAATCTTGGTCGCCGACATCTGATGCCCCGGCTCGAGCCCCTCGTAGGCCAGCACCAGCGACTGCTCGCGCTCGCGGGTGCGCGACTGCACGTTGCGCCGGACCTTGACCCCGGGCGGCGGCTTATAACTCAAACTCTTGTCGGTGCCGATCACCGTGACGTCGAGCGCCTCCTCCTCGGCGACCATATAACTTTCGTCGAGCCGCACCACATCGTCCTCCTGCCACTCGTTGCCGACCACTTCGATCAGCGCGATCTCGGCCAGCACCGTGGCTTCGGGCGCACTAAGCGGCCCATTGGAGAGCATCAGACGGGCGTATTCGATACGGCTCGAATCGGGCAAGCCCACCCGCCCGACATGGTCGCCAAAAAGCGGCACGCGCAGTTGGCGCCAGCCCTTGCTCTGCGTGCCGGGAACTTCGTAGCGGATCGAGGCGAGGTCGATCTGGTAGTGGTAGTAATTGTCGCGCTGGTCGAGCACGCCATTGTTGTTCAGATCCTCGGTATCGGGACGGTCACCACTCTCTAAGTCGACCTTGTTGCGCTGGGTGCCATTGATGCGACTGTAGTCATTCTTGTTGCGCTGCGGGTCGTATTTCCAGTTGTCCCCCTCCGGGTCGTCGGCCGAGCGGTTGGGGTGCAGGGGATCGACACCGTAAAAGGCGTTGTAGGCCTGTTGGCGCTGTGCGAGCGACAAGGTGGTGTCGAACTCGGCATCTTGGAGCTGCAGGTAGAAATTCAATTCGGCCTCGTCGTCGCGGCCATCGATTCCCCTATCCTCCTCTTTGGAGACCAAGCCGTCGCCAGTGGCGCGACCGGGAAAGGGCTCATCCTCGGTATTGAGCCGGCCATTGGCGACGTAGTCCTCGTTGATCTGATCGCCCAAATCGACGTGCAAGATGCCCTCCTCACCCCGCACCCAGACTTCGAGGAACTTCGACTGCGAGAAGTCGTTGACCGCCGATAGTGCCGTGACGATCCCACCCCACGACTCGGCGACCTCCGGATTGGGTGCCAACTCGAGGGCCAGGATGTCGGCGCGCCTATTCTGGGCCTCGAGCTGTTCTTCCTGATTGGGCCAAATATCGGTGCGCTGCACCCCGTCGAAGGGATTGTACCAGATGAAGCGCCCCCGATCCTCCTCGCCAAAGAGCGCGTCGCCCGGCACGCTCGACGGCGACCAGCGCGTGCGGCCGCTCGTCAGCGAGGTCGGCCGCTCGCTGCCCTCGAAATCATCGATATAACCCTTGCTCTTGGTGTTGAGATTGGGGCGGCTCTGGGCTATTTCGGCGTCGAGGGTCACTTCCGAGGGAACTGCGGTCTTGACCAATGGCAGCATATCGACGATCCGGGTGAGAATCGGGGCCGCGCGGTGGGCGCGCACATCGAGATTCCAGATCACCGTGCGCTTGGGCTCGTTGCCGACCCGAACGCGGCGCTCGGAAGAGCGCTCGTTATTGTAGATCATGGTACTGCCCACCCGCCCGTCGCCACCCCAGAATTCGTACTCGGTGCGCAGGCCCAAAAGCGTCTTCTGCTGGCTGCTCAGATTGAAGACATCCTCCGACTCGAAGGTGATCTCCAGATCTGCGCCGGGGTCGGCCACCTCCTGGGCGACATTGCCGACGAAGGTCACATTGCCGACAAAGTCGACATTGTAGTCGGTACCCCGCGTCAACCCACGACCATTGAGGCGAACCTCCACCGTCTCGGCACGCACGCCGCCAAAGGCTCCTCCTAACCGGATGCGCTGCTCGGAAGAGGCGGCGCGGACCAGCATCTTGTAGCGGCTGGCCTCGATCTGGTCGCGCTGCTGCTGGTTGTCGTAGATCTCGGGGATCGTCTCCTTGACTAGGCCGCGGTATTTGGGGGCGCGCGCGTCGAAGGGCCGCTGGTCGGGGAAGATCAGGTGCCCGCGGAAGTCGTCGAGCCCGATATAGTCGGCGTCGATAACGCGGTCGGACGGGCTGCCCGGGTCCTTGCCGCGCTCGTCGAGGCCCAGCAGCTTGAGATAAGCGCTGCCGTTCTGCGAGGGCTGGTCCTCCTGGCCGGGCACCTCCTTGACGATGTCGACCTGCAGGGTCTTGGGGTTGAATTTGCGCCCAGACGAAAAACCCGAAGCGATGCGATAGACATTCTTCCACTCCAGATTCCAGGTGGGGAACCCCGGGCGGGCGTTGCGGGCTTTGATCAGCTTGAGTTGCAGCGAATCAGCGTCCGCGCTGGTATTGAGCCGGTCGGTCTCGCGCTGCAGAGGACCGTCGAAACCCGGGTCCAGCGACTTGAGGTGCACCGCCATGGCATGGGGTTCGGATATTGGGCGCTGCAAGATGATATAGCCGGCCTCGGCGACGACGGTGTAGTCGTCGTCGGGATCCAATCGGTGCCAGGTTCCCTCCTCGAAACAACCGCTATTTTGCAGACGGCTGCCCACCGCGTCGAAACACTGAATTTCACTGGTGCCCAAGGTGTCGGAGGGATCGACCCAAGCGATGCCGGGCTTGGCGAAAAGCTCGGCATCGTTGTTGGTGTTGAAGTCGTTGATATAAACTTCGAGACGGTTGATATCGACGAAATTCTCGGGGCCGAACTGCGCCCCTTCGAGCAGCTTGCGGAAGTCGGGTAGATTGGCGCGGTAGAATTCGTGCAGAAAGAAATAGGTATTGCGGATATACTGATAGTCCTTGATCTCCAGGGTGTCCACCACTGCCCCGCCCTTAAAGGTCTGGCGATTGGACTTGCTCTTCTCGTGGCTGGCGACGGTGGTAAAGGCGAAGGGGCCTAAGTGCCCCTTGGCGCGGATTCCGAAGAGGCCCTTGCTCTGCTGGCGGAAGCCGACAAAGCGAGTATTGGGCAATTCCAGCGTAGTGTTGCCGGCCCGTATCTCCTGGAATATCGCGTCGTCCTCGCCATTGTAATCGAGCTTGATCTGATTGGCTAGTTGATTCGCCAGTTGGTCGCTCAAATTGGAGCCAAAGGCCGAGCCGACGCTCTCGGTGTCCTGATCGATCCGCACATTGATCAGTTCGCCGACCTTGCCCTCCACGGTGAATTTGGATTCCTGGTCGATGGCCAGAGACGGAAATTTCGACGGCCGCCCATACGAGGTCTGCACCTCGCCATCGGTCCACTCGCTCTTGCCGGAGATAATGATCGTGCGCGAACCATTGAGCCTGAGGCTGGGCCCTTCCTCGCCGATAAAGCGCTGCAGGGGCTTGGGCGCGGAAAAGGGCACGGTCCACTCGAAGCGGCTGCCCTTGCGACGGCGCTGCTTGAGCGCGGTGCTGCGGAAGTCGCGGCGGACCAGCTTGCGCCAGACCTGCCGCTGCTCGTCCCGGTACTCCAGATTCAGATAGTCGTCCATCTCCACGGTGACCGTCGGCCCATGCGAAAATCCGCTGACGCGGCGGCCGTAGTGGATCATGCCCAGCGAATCCACTTCGACCTGGTGCTCGATCAAGCCGCGACTGCGGTCGGGCAACAGCGGCCAGCCGGCTATGAAGGCAGTCTGCTGATCTTCCGCAAAGCGCTCGGAAAGCGGACCGTACATAGGCTCAAAACGCAGACTGGGCTCGGCGTAAACTGCCGCGGCGAGCAAGGGAATACACAGCCACGCGCACCAATGTGCGCTATAAGACATAGCGGAACACCTGGATGGAAAAGCGGAGAAATACCTCGAGATTCAGACCCATCGACGTCTATATAGTCATGTAAACAGCACAACAGCTCGCTTCGCAGTTGCGAAACGGCTCCCGTAGACGTTAACCAAAGGCGATAGGCTATCTCCGAAACCCAGGGGAAGAGAGGAGTGTCGCCCACTCGGTGGGGACAACTCCTAAAAACATAGCACGAGGCTGCGATTATTTCAAGGAAGGACCCCGCAAAAATCGTGCGCGCCATGCACTCGGCGACACCCTTTTTTCATTCCGCGACCCAAGTCGTTATATTTAAGCAGGCTACGCCCACAGTGCCGCGCGGACTCCCACCGCCCGGTCTCGACGCGCTGGGTATGGAATGCCACAGTGCTGTATCCTTTTCCACCCATTCTTCCCGTCTTAAAAAAAGCCATTGACGACGCTGTCCCGCTACGTGCTAAAAGAGCACGGCCTGCCCTTTGCGCTGGGCTTCTCGCTGATTCTCTTTATCCTGCTCCTCGACGTCGTCCTGCAGACGATGGACCAGGTGCTGAGCAAGGGCCTAGCACCCCTGGTCGCCCTGCAACTCCTGCTCTTCAACCTGGCCTGGATCGTCGCGCTGGCGGTGCCAATGGCCGTGCTCATTGCGGTGCTAATGGCCTTCGCCCGCCTGGCCGCCGACGGCGAAATAATTGCCGCTAAGGCCTGCGGCGTGAGCTTCTTGTCGCTCTTGCGTCCCGTGCTTGTAGCCGCCGCCGTATTGACGCTGCTGATGGTCCTCTTCAACGACCAGGTCCTGCCCGATTGGAATCACCAGGCCCGCACCCTGGCCTCCAGCTTACAACGCACGAAGGCAGCATTAGTTCTCAAGGAAAAGGAGGGTGTTTTCATCCCCAACTTGGGCGACTACCACCTGCTCATTCGCCAGATCGACTCCGCGACCAACGAGCTCCAGGGCATCACGCTCTACGACACATCGCACCCCGGACCGCCGGTGGTCGTACACGCCCCCAGAGGCCGCATCGCGCTCTTCGGCGATGGTTCCTATGTCCGCCTCGAA
>JAYYUU010000034.1:0-6315 GCA_036343835.1 Candidatus Latescibacterota bacterium
GTATCCTCGAGGCCGATGGGACGAAACACGAGATCCAGGAAGGGGATATGATCCACTTGCCGCAAGGCACCCAGTATGCGCTCCGCAATCCGCATGGGGAGTGGTTGTCCTATATGGTCATGGCCGCCTGAATGGAGGGTATGGTATGGAACTACAGGATGAATTGCACGCGACGCTGAAGGAGATGTTGGGGGCGATCAGCGCGGGTGAGGCCGAGTCGATCGTAGCTCAGGTGCGCAAGATCGATGAAATCGGCGCGGCGTTGGGCACCGGGGTGCCGCCGATGTTGCGCCATTATCTCGAAAAGCGCAGCTACGCCAAGGCCTTGGACTTTCTGGAAGGGCGCGATGAGACCGCCGCACCAAACTGTTGAAAATTCCATGCGTCGGGCCTTCTACCAAGCCATCGCCCGCGTGCCCCATGGCAAAGTGGCCACCTACGGCCAGATAGCTATCTTGGCCGGCTATCCGGGACGGGCGCGGCAAGTGGGTTACGCCCTGGCTGGGATGCCGGAGGAATGGGATTTGCCCTGGCACCGGATCATCAACGCCCAGGGCAAGGTCTCGCCCCGCACCGGCAGCAAATTCCACCTGCTCCAATACGAACTCCTCGCCGGCGAGGGCATCGTCTTTGCGGAGAATCGCATCGATCTGGATCAATTTCGCTGGTGTCCCGAGGAAGAGGAGTGAATGCCCTCGACCGCCGAATCCTGCGTTTGGCCATCCCCAGTATTCTCGCCGCGCTATCCACGCCGCTGATCGGCATCGCCGACACGGCGATGATCGGCCACTTGCCGGAGGTGGCCTTTATGGGCGCGGTATCCACCGCCAATCTGATCTTCAACGCCATATTCTGGTGCCTGGCCTTTTTGCGGATGGGGACCACGGCGCTGGTCGCCCAATACTTCGGAGCGGATGATCGCCCCGCGTGTGCGGGGATTCTCTATCGCTCGCTATGGTTGGCGTTGATGCTCGGCGTGGTGATCGTGGCGAGTAGTCCCTGGATCAGCCGGGTTGGTTTCACGCTGGCTGGAGGGTCGGCCGAGGTCCAGTATTGGGGAGGACAGTATTTTGCCATCCGGGTGTGGGAAGCGCCCCTGGTACTGAGTATATTGACGCTCAATGGTTTTTTTCTTGGCACGGCCAATGCCCTGGCGCCATTGTGGGTCACGATGGTGGCCAATCTGGTCAATATCGGGGCGGATTACGCGCTTATATTTGGCAAATGGGGCGCGCCCGAGATGGGGGTCAGGGGGGCGGCCTGGGCTTCGGTATTGGGCAATGCGGCGGCGCTGGCGATGGGGGTGTTGATATTGGTCTACCGCTATCGACCCTATCTGCGGGAATGGCCCAAAAAGATCTGGGATTTGCGGCCGATGCGTCGGCTATTGCAAACCAATGCCTTTCTCTTCGGCCGCACGCTCTGTCTGCAACTTGCCGGTTTCTTTATGCTCGGCATGGTGTCGCGGATGGGCGAGGCGCAACTGGCGGCCAACGCGGTGGTGCTACAGGTCTGGGGATTGGCCAGTTTCGGAATCGATGGTTTCGCCCATGCCGCCGAGACCCTAGTCGGCAACTGTCTTGGGGGACGGCTCTTTGCCGAAGCTCGGCAGATTGCGCGCCGGATTATCGTCTGGGGAGGCGGTGTAGGGGTGGGTTTTGCCGTGGTTTACTTTGTGGCTTTGGGGAATATCGCCGCGCTTTTTACCCAACATCGGGAGGTTGTAGAACAGGTCGCTACGCTCTATTTATGGGTTGCGCTGATCCAACCGCTAAATGCCGTGGTATTCGTCTTTGACGGCATTTTAATCGGCGCCAACGATATGGCCTATATGTTCAAGGCGATGGCCCTTGCGGCCTTTGCGGTATTTGTGCCGGCGGCGCTGGTTTTTGTCTACTGGTTGGATTGGGGGCTGGTCGGCGCCTGGATGGCCTATAATGGGTTGATGCTGGGCCGCTTCTTTACGCTGTGGCCGCGCTATCGCAGCGATGTCTGGTTGCGTTCTATTGTAGCAAAAAAAGAATGGGGCGATGATCTATAGCCCCATTCTGAGCTGAGAGGAGGAAGTATGCCTTTTATCAACCCTGCGGAACTCCCCGCAGTAGAGCTCTTCCCCAAGATCAACAGCGGTTTGGTGGCCGGGGAGCATTTGATGCTGTCGTTTTTGGATATGCAGGAAGGCTGCGAAGTCCCCGAACACAGCCATCCGCACGAGCAGGCCGGGTTGGTGCTGGAGGGGCGTTTGCGCTTCCGCATCGGGACCGAGGAGCGGGTCGCCGGGCCGGGAGACGCCTTCTTGATTCCGCCCAATGTCGTCCATTGGGGGATCGTCGAAGAGGGGCCGGTTAAAGTCCTCGATATCTTTAGCCCGCCGCGCGAAGATTATATCGAGCAGTATAACAAATACGCCCAGACCTCTGACCGGACTGTCTGGGAGTGAGCGGCGATCCACGCCACAGCGCGTTCTGGCAGGACCGCTACGAGCGGGGGACGGCCGGTTGGGATAAGGGGGTGGCGGCACCGCCTCTGATGCGGGCGTTGGCAGCGTTTGATCCCGAGCTGGGCACCAAGGTGCTGGTGCCCGGATGCGGCTACGGACACGAAGCGCTTCACCTGGCCAAACAGGGATGTGCAGTTGTCGCCGTCGATTTTGCTCCCGCGGCGATTAAAAGCTTGACCGAGCGGGCAGCGGGACTTTCCCTCCAGGCTATGGAGCGCGATATTTTCACGCTGCAGGAGGATTTTGCCGCGGAATTTGATCTGGTGGTAGAACACACCTGTTTTTGTGCGATTCCGCTGGATCGGCGCGATGCCTATGCCCGCACCATGGCCGGGGTGTTGGTGCGGGGCGGGATATTTTTGGGCCTGTTCTGGGAATTGGGGGAAGACGAGGGGCCGCCGTTTAATACCAGCCGCGAGGACTTGCACCTGCATTTCGGTCCGTTTTTCGACCTGGTGGAGATCGAGCAAGTCGGCGATTCGTTTCCCGGGCGCCAAGATGAGGAGTGGTTGGTGCGGATGGTCAAAAAATAAAATGGACATCGTCCTCAATTCCAAGTTCTTCGCTGAATTAAGCCCTGCGGCACTCGGTGAAAAGGTCGCCAGCCTCGGTTATGACGGGGTAGATTTATGCGTCCGCGCGGGGCATCCGGTCGATCTGGGGAATGTCGAGCACGCGCTGCCGACCGCGGTTGCGACCTTGCGTGCGGCGGGACTGAGTTGTCCGCTGGCGACGGCGCCGGTGACCTTTAACGACGCCCAGTCTCCCCAAACCGAAAGACTCTATGCGGCCTGCGCCGAGGCGGGCGTGCCCAGGATAAAGATCGGGTACTGGTATTATACTGAAGGGGAGGACTACTGGACCGTGCTCGAGCGGGCCAAAGAGGGCTTGGCGGGCTTGGCGCGACTGAGCGCGCATTATGGCGTCCAGACCTGTTGCCACACCCACAGTGGACCCTGTCTGGGTTCAAATTGCGCGGGGTTGATGCAGTTGATCGGCGACTTTGCGCCACAGGAGGTCGGAGCCTATCCGGACTTCGGGCATATGGCACTAGACGGCGAGGATCAGGCGATGGGGCTGGCGATGGTGAAGGACCACCTCAGCATCGTCGCCGCCAAGGACGCGACTCATGTTAAGCGCTCGGGCGAGCCACCCAGGGGACCGATTTTCACCCATGTGGGAGCCGGTAGCGTCGACTGGCACCGGGGGCTGGGGCTATTGGCCGGGTTGGATTTTTCAGAACCGCTGGTGGTCCACACCGAATATTCATTCTCCGAAGCGATTATCCGCCAGGTCGGTTACGCCGAGGAAAAACCGCCCGATCTCGAGCACTTTGCCCGCCAGGACGCGGCGTTGTTGCGCCAGATTGCAGAAGGAGCAATACAATGAGAGAACTGCAAAAAGAAGATTGCCGCAATGTACTAGTCGTGGCGATCACCCCCCGTGACGCGGAGCGGAAGATCGATCCGGAGGGGATTCGCCACAATGTGCGCCACCTCTGCGAGCAGGGCGTCGATTTTATCATGCCCGAATGCGGTACGGGCCTGGTCTACGACGCGACCCTGGCCGAATACGAGGCCGTCGTCGGGGCCTTTGTCGATGCGGCGGCAGAGGACGCGCTGGTGGTGCCCGGGATCGGTCCGGGCTATGGCCGGGCGTTGGAGATGGGGCAGATCGCCCGCGCGTTGGGTGCAGCCGGGGTGATGATCATGCCCATCGTCGGCCCGGCTTCGGCCAATGGAGTGGATGTGGGGTTGCGGGATATCGCCGTCAAGACCGGGTTGCCGACCATACTCTATCAGCGCCGCCTCGATATTATGCCGGTAGAGCAGGTCGTGGCGCTGTGCCAGTTGGACGAGGTGGTCGGGCTAAAATACGCGGTCGACGATCTGGAGGCCTTCCGCCAGATCGAGACTGGCGCTGGCGCGGCGGCGGCGATGGTTTGCGGGATGGCGGAGGATCCCTGTATCGACTATATGGCCGCCGGGGCCATTGGGTTCAGTTCGGGGATGGCTAACTTCGCGCCCCGGATGAGCCTCGCGCTTTTGGAGCGCTTTGCTGCCGGGGACCGCGCCGGGGCGGAGGACATTCGCCGGCAGATGGTGCCCTTTGAAGATTTGCGCGGCGAACGAGCTGCGCGCTACAGCGCTTCGGCGCTGCATGCGGCGATGGACCGGGCCGGGCTCGCGGGTGGGCCGATCGTGCCCTTTGCCGAAGATGTAACCGGGGGGGATCTGCCCCGAGTGCACGCGATGGTCGACGAGCTAATGCAAAGCGAAAATCGACTAAAACAGGAGGGGGTATGAGCGAGGAGACTTTGCGCGTGGGGCTGGTGGGTGTGGGGGGGGTCTGTGCGGCGGTGCACTATCCGGGCTACCAGCTGATCGAGGGCGTTGAAATCGCCGGGATCTGCGAGCCGGGCGACGCGCTCAGGCAACAGCGCCAGGCGGATTGGGGGATCGCTGCAGCCTTCGGGCGATTGGATGAACTCCTGAGCGAAGTAAAACCCGATGCCGTCTCCATCGCCACGCCCAATATCTATCATCAGGAGTTGATCTTTGCCGCCTTGGATGCGGGCTGTCACGTGATCTGCGAAAAACCGCTGGGTATGAACTTTGCCCAGACGCAGGAGATCTACGCGCGGGGCAAGGCTTCGGGGCAGCGCCATATGACCGCATTCACCTATCGCTTCGTACCGGCGATGAACTATATTCGCCACCTGGTGCAAAGCGGTGCCCTGGGGCCGATTCGCCACGCCCGTTTTCAACGCCTGCAGGACTGGGGCGAACGCGCTATCGGCTGGCGGCAATACAGAGATCAGGCCGGGTCGGGCGAGTTGGGCGATATGGGGATCCACCGCCTGGATTTTGCCGAGGATCTGCTCGGGCCGATCGCGGCGGTCTGCGGTCACGCAAAACAGCTGGTATCTCGCGAGCTGACCAAGGACGGCGATCCCTGCCCCCCCCAAGACGTCGAGGATTGGATCGCCTGGATCGCCGAATTTGAGAGCGGCACCACCGGGGTCTTCGAAATGGGCAAGTTGTCGAAGGGGCACGGGCCAAAAGGCGATCACGATCAGGCCGAATTAAATGGCACCGAGGCTTCCGCCGTCTACCAACTGCACAATCCGCACGAGATCCTCTTCGCCCCCCGTGGCGAGCCCTATCAGAGCCAGCCAGTGCCCGAGGAATTTCTCAAGCGCCCCGGCGCTCCCCGCGACCCGTCCGTCGGGGATCCGGTGGTGACCTTTCGCTACGATCAGGCCTGGGAGTTTGTCAGCGCGATCCGCGCAGCGCGCGATTGCGTGCCCTCCTTTTACCACGGCATGCGCGCTCAGGCCGTAGCCGATTCGATTCTCGAGGCGGCGGCGACAAGGCGCTGGGTAGATATTCCCGATTGTCCAACATAGGAGCTGAGCAACATGGGCGGAGATTCCCGAGCGCAATATATAGCAGACGGGTTTTATATCCACGATAGCGCGGTATTGCCCCTCGAGGTCGTCGATGGGGCGGTGGAGGGTATGGATGCGGTGCGCCGGGGGGAGTACGATACGGGCGTGCCCCCCAGGCCCTCAGCCTGGAGTCCGGGTGATGATCCCGCGCTATTGTGCAAAATAGAAAAACCCCAAATCGCCAATCGGGCGATTATGGAGTTGATCAAACAGCCCGCTCTCGGCGAGCTGGTCGCAGCAGTCACGGGTGCCAAGTGGGTCCAGGTATGGTGGGTGCAGTTATTATACAAGCCTCCGGTAGCGGATGCAGCGCAAAGCGGTGTTAATGTCGGCTGGCATCAGGATCGCAATTACTGGACGGCCT
>JAYYUU010000035.1:0-7297 GCA_036343835.1 Candidatus Latescibacterota bacterium
AACTCGGTGCGCCCCGCCCCCACCAGCCCGTAAAAGCCCAGGATCTCACCCGCGCAAAGCGAAAAACTCACCTCGTGCGCCAAATCCCAGGCGTAGAACCCCTCGACTCTGAGCATCTCCTGCGTCCGATCTACCGCCAAAACCCCGAACGACTCGGTCTCCGCCTCGCGGCCGATCATCATCTTGACCAACTCGGCGCGCGGCAACTTCTCCAGCGCCCGAGTGCCGATATGCCGCCCGTCCCGCAACACGCTGACCCGATCGCCGATCTCGTAGACCTCATCGAACTTGTGCGAGACAAAGACGATGGCCACGCCTTCGGATTTCAGCTTGCGCAAAATCACGAAGAGCACGGCCGCCTCGTGCTCGGTAATCGACGACGTCGGCTCGTCGAGCAACAACACCCGCGCCTCAGCCGACAGCGCCCGGGCGATCTGCACCAGCTGCTTCTGCGCCACGCTCAAGCCCCCGACCGGCACCGCGGGGTCGACCTCCAGCCCGACCAGCGCCATGACTTCCCGTGCCTCGTCGTTGAGCTTTTTCCAATCGACGCGCCCCAACCGGCTGAAAACATCGAGCTTGTCGAGCATGATATTCTCGGCGACACTGGCCTCGGCGACGACCTGGATCTCCTGGTTGACGATGCCGATGCGCTGATCGAGGCTATCGCGATAGCTGCGGAAGTGGAGGGCGGCACCATGGTAGAGGATCTCGCCCGCATCGGGCTGGTAGATTCCGGTGACGATCTTGATCAGCGTGCTTTTGCCGGCGCCATTTTCGCCGACTAAGGCGTGGATCTCCCCCGGCGCAAACGACAGCGAGACGTCGTCTAGCGCCACGACACCGGGAAAACTCTTGCTGATGGACCGCAGTTCGAGCACGGCTTAGTTAGGCGGACTGAGGTATTTGGTCTCCAACTCCCCCATAATCTGTTTGGTGATGGCCATGACATCGTCCTGGAAGGTGTCGACATTTTCTTTGGTCACCAGCACCGTGCCGGAATTGACGAAATAGTTGTCGGGATTGGGGCGCCAGCCGTCGAGTATATAGCTCAATAGCGCGCAGGTGATATAGCCGTGGCCATAGGGATTTTGCGAGACGGTGGCGTCGATATCGCCCCGGCGGATCGCGTCGAGCACCACCTGGTCGGTGTCGATGCCGACAAAGCTGATGCGCCTGTTGCCCGGGGTTTGGTTCCACTCGGAAAGAATAGTCGCCGCCGCCACCGTCGGGGTGTAGCCGGTGCAGATCACCCCGTCGATCTCCGCGATCCTGGCCGAGAGCGCGTCCTGGATCTTGGCGGTGCTGGTCTCGATCGACTCCATGCCGGCGATTTTCTGGATGATCTGGACTTGCGGATACTTGGCCACCGCCGCCTCGACACCCTCGTTGCGCAGAATCGTATTGGGGTCTTCGACGAGTTCGAGCACATTGAGAATATGGCCCTTGCCGCCCATAAAGCCGATCAGCGCCTCAGTCGCCTCCATCGCCGCCTGTTTGACGTCGGTGGCGACGCAGAACGAGGCCGGGGTCGGCAAGACGGTCGGCGCGCCATAGCTGACGACATAGGCGCCATGTTGCACCAATTCTTCGTAGAGGCCATTGGCGGCGCTGGCGTCGGCCGGGTAGAGCGAGAATCCTTTATAGCCCTGGGCCGCCAGCGGCTCGACATTGGCGTTTTCGTTGTCCTGGGTCCAGGCCTGGCCGATTTGACGTTTGATTTTGATCCCGGTATCGCGTTCGTAACCGATGACGCCTTTTTGCACTTCCTCGACATAGGGGTGTACCATCAAAGCGTACCAGACGATTCTCTTTTCACTTTTGCTGGTTTCTGCTTTGTCACCTCCACCTCCGCAACCTATGAGAGCGGCGAGTGTGAATGCTAGTAAGGCGCTTTTGCACATCGTTTTTAGCCCTTTCACCTGTATGTAGGCTGGATGCTCGGTGCTGAACGGGCAGGTGGAGGGCATCCCCTGCACCCATTCTCGCTTCACATCCTGTGAAGCTCCGAGGGCTATCCCCCTACTCTGCCATCCTGCGGCTTCGGGGGACAGCAGTCCGTTTCGGTGATGCCCTCCACCTGCCCTCCGGTCGTCTTGCGAATTGCGAAAAATTATGTAATTCTCAAGGAGTATCAATATAAAGATTGCCCTCTGGCCTGTCACTTTTCCGGAAAGCAACGACCAAACCATAGAGCGCACACAACAAAGCGACATCGCCCAACCACAAAAGACCCATGCCATTATAAAGCCGCCAACTAGGCAACAGGGCAAAGAAATACGCGTTAGTAATCACCACTGAGAACAGGAGTGGCATCCGCAATAAGCGAAGCGTCCAAATGCTGGTCTTCGCTGCACTAATCTCCAACCACAAAGCCACCTGACAGAAGGGCAGATAGACAAAATAATGAGGCCACGAGGTTTGAATAATAAAGGGCAAGGAGAGCAAGAGCACCGTGGCAGACAACGCCACTTTATGCGCAACTTCCCGCTGCTGTAACCACCACGCGATCCCGCTATTGGCCAAAAAGACCAGAATGCCCACAAATCGCAATATTCCAACGGTGGATTCCGACAGTCTATACCCCAGCGGAAAACCCAGCCGGTTGATTACATGGGGAAAATACTGGGTATTGAAATCGTCGAGGAGCAGAGTGGCCCCTGGCAATGAATCGACAGCAGCCCGCTCGAAATACCACCAGTCGGAAGGCCCCAGTAGCGCCGCCGGCAACAAATAGTAAAATCCCACCAATCCCGCCCCGAACGCGATGAGCAATCGCCAGTCGCGGCGGATCAGAAAATAGACGACAAATAGGCCGGGATAATATTTGACACCAGTAACCAGCGCCAACACCACCCCTCCCAGCACACTCCGCCCCTGCTGGTGATAAACAAAGGCCAACGCGATCCCCAGTGTCACCAACACGCTGACCTGTCCCCACTTGAAATTGTGCAACAGGGGAAAGGAGGTCAGCAACAACAGCAAGTAAAATACCATGCCCCGACCTGAAATCCCGAGCAGCCAGCGACCGGACACATAGTAAAACACCGCCACCCACCCCACCTGCATAACGCCCCAAAAATAAACCGCTGCCCCAATCGGCAAGAACGCGACGACACTCAATCCCAGGGCAAAAAACGAGGTATAATAATACCCCCCGACAGGCCACCTTTCCTCAAACAGCCCCTCCCCCATCGGATAATAAAAACGCCGAAAATCGCTAAAGAGATACTCGTCGTGGTCAATGGCCCTGACAAACCCATCAACCGACCCCCAGATCAGCCCATAACTGTACAATACCAATCCCACCAACAACAATCCCATCCCAAAATTCCGCTGCATTTCTCTATCAATTACAGGCAAGTGATCTCCTATACCGTCTCATTGAAACCCAATACACCCCGTATACATAAGGGCTTCTACCCACCCTGTCAAAAACTCCATACTCCTTCTCCCTCAGACTGGCGCCCCTCCATCGATATTGATATTTTTACGCCTCTGGACCCTTGCGTAAAACACCAACGGTCCGGAGGGCTGCCCGAGGGTATCCCCGTGAGCGGATTGCTGTCTCGTGATTTCACAGGATAGTGAAATCTGAGGATAGCCCTCGGAGCCGACCAGGGAGGGTCGGCGAGACTCGCAGCGCGCGCATCGAAATCGATGCGTGGCATGAGCGAAGGGGATACCCTCGGGTAGCCCGTCCTCACGCAGCATAAGCGTGTCTATCACCAACCGCCTTAGCTGCAGGAGACCATCTTATGCGCACCTTAACACCGCTAATTGCCTCCTTCCTTCTCCTCACCACCCCCCTCTTCGCCCACTTCCCCGAAAACCAGGTCTACAAAATCTTCCAATTCCCCGACGACCACCTCCCCGCTATGGACGGCGACTTAACCGACTGGAACATCGTCCCCGACGAATACTTCGTCGACCACACCTACTACGCCGAAGTCCACCGCGATTCAGCCGCCATGGACACCACCGACCACTTCATTAAACGCGTCGCCATCGGCTGGAACGACACCCACAACCGCCTCTACTTCATGGCCGAAGTCTTCGACGACGTCTACCGCTTCGAAAAACCCCCGGCCCACCTCGACTCGCTCGACACCCCCCACAGCCGCATGACCGGCGCCTTCGTCCACGGCGCGGACATCTGGGAGATCCTCGTCGACGGCGACCACGGCGGCGAACTCATCGTCGGCTTTGACCGCGACAACCCGCCCAACGAGCTCCGCCACCGCAGCGCCTATGTCCAGAACTACCATTTCTACATGCCCCCGCTCAACGGCCATTACTGGCACTGGCTGTGGGGCAAATCGCTGTGGACCAAAGAGGAGGTCTATTCGGGCGTCGGCTGGCATTACGATGGCGGGCATCGGTCGAGCGGCACCGTCACCTACGAGTGCTATGTCACCCCCTTCGACGCCCTCAACCAGGACTGGGCTGAGCTCAGCGTCCCCCACGATCTGGCCGAAGACGCCATCATCGGTCTGAGCTGGTCCTTCTTAGACGCCGACGTCGCCGACGACACCTACGATGCCTTCTGGGCTTTTAATCGCCAGGGGCAAATCTGCTGCGACGGCGCCTATTTGGCCGATTTTAAACTCATGCCCATTGTAACCGAGCTCTTTGATAAAGAATAAAGCCCTATTCCTCGTCGGCCTGCTGGTCGCCTGTGCCACAGAGGAGCAACAAAAGGCCCTGGTCCAGGTCCACTTCGAGGAGGTCGCGCAGCAAGCGGGATTGACCCTGCAAAATGTCTGCGGCAGCCCGGACAAGCGCTATATCTTCGAGGCCAAGGGCGGTAGCCTCGCCGCCTTCGACTACGACAGCGATGACGATGTGGACCTCTATATCGTCAACGGCTCGACCCTTGCGGGCTTCCCACCCGAGACCGCTCCCCGCAACGCCCTGTATCAAAACGCCGGCGACGCCACCTTTGCCGATGTGGCCACCACCACCGGCGTCGACGACGAGCGCTGGGGCATGGGCGCGGTGGCCGCCGACTACGACAACGATGGCGATCCCGACCTCTACGTCACCAACTTCGGCGCCAACCGCCTCTACCAAAACGACGGCGGCACTTTCCACGACGTCGCCGCTGCAGCCCGTCTCGACGACGAGCGCTGGAGCACCGGCGCGGCCTGGGGCGACTACGACCTGGATGGCGACCTCGACCTCTATGTCGCCAACTACATCGAGTTCGACATCGACTTCATCCCCAAGGGTGCTGACGCGGGGATCTGGCGCGGCCTCGAAGTCATGTATGGCCCCCGCGGCCTGATCGGCGGCGCCGACGCGCTCTTTCGCAACGAGGGGGACGGCACCTTTACCGACGTCACCAAAACAGCCGGCGTCACCGACCACTACAAACGCTACGGCTTTACCCCCCTTTTCAGCAACTTCGACCAAGACGGCGACCAGGATATCTTCGTCGCCAACGACGCCGGTCCGAATATGTTCTACCGCAACCAGGGCGATGGCACTTTCAAAGAAGAAGCCGTCGCAGCAGCGGTGGCCTTTTTGGAAAGCGGCGACGCCCAGGCCTGTATGGGCGCAACCTCGGCCGACTACGACAACGACGGCGATTTCGATCTCTACGTCACCAACTTTGCCCTCGACTACAACACCCTCTACCAGAACGACGGCCAGGGTTTCTTTAGCGATGCCACAGCCAAGGCCGGTCTCGTCTATCCCACCTGGCCTTTGGTCGGCTGGGGCACCGGCTTTGCCGATTTCGACAACGACGGCTACCAGGACCTCTTCGCCGCCAATGGCCACGTCTACCCCCAGGTCGAGCAACTCGAGCGCGGCGCTTCCTACAACCAGAAAAACCAGCTCTTTTTAAACCAGGGCGATGGCACTTTCAAAGATGCCACTGCAGACGCCGGGCCGGGTTTTGCCATCGAAAAATCGAGCCGTGGCTCCGCTTTTGCCGATTTCGACAACGACGGCGATATCGACATCGCCGTCCACAATCTCGACTCGACGCCCTCGCTCTTGCGCAACGATGCGCAAACCGGCCACCACTGGCTCATCGTCCACACCGAGGGCGTCAACAGCAATCGCGACGGCATCGGCGCCATTGTCCGCATCGAAACCAACACCGGCACTCAGCTCCGCGAGATCCGCGCCGGGTCCAGCTTTTTGGCCCAGGACGATATCCGCGCCCATTTCGGTCTGGGACGAGAAAGCGCGGTCAAACATCTCGAAGTCCGCTGGCCCAGTGGCCAGATCGACGCAATCGACGATGTCCATGCCGATCGGATAATCACCGTCCGCGAAGGCCAGGGCATCCTTCCCTGACCCTTGCTAGAAACACCCCGGTCCTTTTTCTTCAAACCCATGTTGCGCCTCCTGCTCATTCTCTGCCCGATCTTATCCGCCTGCAGTCGCGTCCCCGAAACACTGACGGTCGAATTGACGGACGGCGTATCGATGGACTTCGTCTATATCCCCCCCGGCACCTTCGCCATGGGGGCTGCCCCGGGCGAAGAAGGTCCCCTGGACGACAGCGAAGAGCCGCAACATACGGTTGAGCTCTCCCAGGGCTTCTACCTCGCCAAATACGAGATCACCCAGGCTCAGTGGCGCGCTGTCGTCGGCACCCAGCCCTGGCGGCGGCGCCAGTATGTCAAAGAGGGTGCGCAATTCCCGGCCACCTATATCGCCTGGCTCGAAGTCGATGAATTCGTCCGCCGACTCAACAAAAAGGCCGGCAAGGACCTCTACCGCCTGCCCACCGAAGCCGAGTGGGAATACGCCTGCCGCGCCGGTACCACTACCCGTTGGCACTCCGGCGACGACGAGCAGAGCTTAGACGACTATGCCTGGGTCAGCGGCAATACCTGGGCGACAGGCAAGAAATACCCCCACGCCGTCGGTCAGAAAAAGCCCAACGCCTGGGGGCTTTACGATATGCACGGCAATGTCTGGGAATGGGTCGCCGACTGGGAGAGCCGCTATACCGTAGAAAAACAGCTCGATCCAAAAGGCCCGGATGGCGGCGAGCGCCGCAGTGGCCGCGGGGGCTCCTTCGGCACGCTAGGTCTGGGGGTGCGCTCGGCCTCGCGTTTTTTCAGCCCGCCCGACGCGCGCACCCCCGACGTCGGTACGCGCATCCTGCGGGTAGTCGAATCAGATTAGTGGGAATTCGGCGAGCTCACGGCGGAGATGGTGTTTCTCAACCACGGTACCTATTGTACCTATACAGTAGGTACCGTGATTGAAAATGACCCCTAAGCCTCTGGTGCGACACCAGCGCAACAACTTTAGTAGACTTGCGATCCCGACC
>JAYYUU010000036.1:0-7968 GCA_036343835.1 Candidatus Latescibacterota bacterium
CATTCTTCGACACCATGTTGGCGGTGACCCTGGCTGAGCCGGAGCTCAGGCGCAGTATGGACGAGTTGGCCAAGAGTCTGCTCGCCTACGAACCCAAGCCGATTTCTGAGCTGATCGGCCAAAAGGACGAGGAGCAATTGACGCTCTTGCAGGTGCCGGTTGCAGAGGTCGCCGAGTACGCTTGTGAGGACGCGGATATCACCTGGCAGCTGGCGGCGGTGCTCAGGCCAAAAATCGAGGAGATGGGTCAGGCCCAGGTCTTTTATGGGATCGAGGGGCCGCTATTGCCGGTATTGGTCGATATGGAACACCAGGGCATCCGCGTGGAGACCGAGGCCCTCAACGCGCTGTCGCGGCAGTTCCAGGACTCGATCGAGCAGTCGGCCGAGCGCGTCTTCGAGCTGGCCGGAGCGCGCTTCAATCTCAATTCAGGCCATCAGTTGGGGACGGTCCTCTTCGAGAAAATGGCGCTCGACCCCCATGCCCGCAGGACCCAGAAGACCGGCCAGTACCAGACCGGTGAGCAAGTTTTGCGCCGCCTGTCCCACCGCCACGAGATCGCGCGACAGGTGCTGGACTACCGCCTGCACACCAAGCTCAAATCCACCTATGTCGACCAATTGCCTGGTTCGGTTTATCAGCCCACCGGTCGGGTCCACACCAACTACGAGCAGTTGATGACCGCCACCGGACGGATGAAATCCGACCGGCCGAATCTACAGAATATCCCCATCCGCAGCGAGCAGGGGCGCGAAATCCGCCGGGCCTTTGTGCCGCGCAGCGACGAGTATTTGCTTTTCTCGGCCGACTATTCGCAGATTGAACTCAGGATCGCCGCCGAGCTCAGCAGCGATGAGGGGATGTTGGAGACCTTCAATAGCGGCGGCGATATCCACGTGGCCACGGCGATGAGGATCTATCGGGTCGGGGAGCAACAGGTCACCGGCGAGATGCGGCGCCAGGCCAAGACGGTGAACTTCGGCATCATCTATGGGATCTCGCCCTTCGGGCTGGCCGAGCGGCTCGATATCACCCGCAAGCAGGCCGCCGAATTAATCGAACAGTATTTCGCCCAGTATCCCGGAGTGCAGCGCTATGTCGATGAGACGGTCGAGTTTGCCCGCGACAAGGGCTATGTCGAGACGGTGACGGGGCGGCGGCGCTATCTGCGCGAGATCAATTCGCGCAACGCCACCACCCGCAAAGGCGCCGAGCGCAACGCCATCAACACCCGGGTCCAGGGCACGGCCGCCGACATGATCAAAATCGCGATGAGCCGAATCCAAAAATTGGTCCGCGAGAGAGAATATCGCTCGGCGATGCTTTTGCAAGTCCACGATGAGTTGGTCTTCGACCTGCACCGCGACGAGCTTGAAACGCTACCGCCCCTAGTCGCGCAAGAGATGCGCGAAGCGATGCCGATGCAGGTGCCGATCGAGGTCGAGATGGGCACCGGCGAGAATTGGTTGGAGGCTCACTGAGGATCGGCGCCGCCGAGTATTTCGATCCAGCTCTCGGGGTCGTCGGCCTCGATCCCGCTGAATAGCTCCAGTTCCTGTTCCATCCACAGGGTATTGCCCGGCATCAATTCGCTCAAGGGGCCGATATTCTCGATCTCGCCAAAGCGCGGATCGAAGACTTCAGACGTGGAGTTGAACATCGTCACCGTGCCGCCGTCTTCGGGATATTCGGCATTGGCGACATGGGCGACGGTGGATTTGAGCGCATTTTCATTCCAGACGTAGGCGATCCAGCCGGCATTGCCATTGGTGCCGATTTTCTGCCAGCGGTTTTGCGGCTCGATCCGATAGTCGAGTGCCAGGGTTTTGGGGCCCAGGTGGATGCCGATCTCATTGGGGTCGGTGTCGGCCCAGAAGAGGAAGTTGCGGCGGCCCCCGGTGCGCCAGGGGGTGACGCCGACGCCGAGGTCGGGGCGGATGACGTTGAGCGCCCAGGCTGCGATGCGGCGTTGTTCGCGGCGCAAGTTTTTAAAACCGTGGCGGATTTTGAGGACGGGTCGTTGGGGGTCGAGGCTCAGTTCCATGGTCAATTGCAGGCCCGAACTGTCGTCGGGGGCGGCACTGAGGCGCAGGGAGCGCTCGCCCGTTCTTTCGCCGGTGGCGGGGCGCAGGGCGGGCAGGCCCGATTGGGGGATCTGGATCGGTTCGAAAAACCAGGTGCGGATGCCGATATATTCGTATTCGCGGCTGACGTGGAGGGGGTTTTCGCCACCTTTGAGGCGGAAGACGAGAACGCGCGGGTAGGGCGAAGCGATGGCGAAGGCTTCGGCGCGGTCGTTTTTTAGCCAATAGCCGGTGAAGCCTTGGTACTGATCGGAGGGGGTTTGGGCGTTGAGGGGGAGAGTCGTCAGTAGGATCAGGCAAAAGATGATGTGCATGGGATCTCCTTGATGGCGATTTGTCGCGCGTCGATTAATTTTGCATGATAGGACCTGCAAGTGCGAGTGTCAACCAATATGAAATAGAGCAAAGGGATAAAACAATAATGATCGTCGAAGAAGTACGGCTGTGGAAACTGACCCGCCGCCACGTGCGCGAGCGGTTGGAACAGGGCTTGATCAAGGGGGCGATTCTGCCCACCGACAGCACCGAGCAGCACAACGAGCACCTGGCGATGGAACACGATACCGCCAGCGCCGCCCACGTCGCGCACCAGGCGGCCTTGCAGCTCTATCCACAGACGGTGGTGGCGCCGCCGGCCGCTGGCGGTGGGGCAAACTCAACCAGACGTCCAATCCGGCGCCCTCGGCCGACTGGTGATCTGGCGCTTCGCCGCCGGCGGCCGACCCACCAGGCCCTGGTTTCGCGATGTCGGCAAGGGCCGGGAAAAGGTCCACACGTATCCGCACCGGGACATGTTCGTTGAGCAGGACAGACACGTAGTCAAGTGCTTTTCTTGCGGTGAGCAGCCCCTGGTCACCGGCGGCGACGGAATCGCCGCCCTCGCAGTCCCGACTTCGGTGCTCAAGGCCGGTCGCGACCAGCGGACGGTAAAGATCTGATCCCTGCGTCAATCGCCAACCGCAACCATCTGAGGCCGCTTATGCGATGCGCCTATCTCCTCCTACTTTGCAGCGCCCTGATTGCCCCTCTACCGGCTTTGGGACGCACCGAATACCACCTCGGTGGTGAAGACGGCAACTCCTGGCAGGACGCCCTGGGCGAAGAAAGCGCCGGCTCCTACCAGGTCTTCGATACCGAGGGCCAGCTCTTGCGCAGCGTGCCCGTCGGGATCACCCCACATGGGGCCGGGACCGATACGCTGATCGATTTCTCGGGCGCTGCGATCCAGTCCCGCTTTATCGATTCCAGCGTCAATCTCACCGGAGCCGACCCCGAGACCAATCTGGGCTCGGGGTCCAACCCGATCCCGCTGCCCTATATCGGCGGTACCGGGAACGGCGGTCAAAACCAGAACTTCAACGTCTTCAAGATGCTCGACGGCGACCCCAAAACCGCCCACTTCCGCCGCTTTACCCAGGACCCCAACAGCCGACCGGGCATCGGCGAAGGCTGGGCCTGCGGCTGTAACTTCGACTTCGGCGCCGATGTGCCGATCAACCGTGTGCGCTTCTATCCCCGGCTGGGACCGGATGACCAGCTACTCATCGAGGAACTCAACGCCCCCCAGATCCCCCTCGAGCGCTTTCCCGAGACCAGCTTCGCCGACAACTACGTCAAGTGGTACGATATTAGAGTGCGCAATACCGCCCAGGCCGCCGACGGCCGCAACTGGACCACGATCCAATCCACCCGCGAAAACCTCGACGTCGTCGTCGATCTGCGCTTTAACACCCGCTCGATCCGCTGGCTCACCATGCGCACCTTCCCGTTGCGCAATTGGGAAATAGCCGAGTTCGAGGTCTACGGGGAAGGCTTCGTCGAAAAGACCGTTTATCTCTCGCAGATCCTCGATTTCGGCCAGGGCGTCAGCTGGGATAAAATCCGCTGGAGCGGCACGCGCCCCCCGGGCACCCGGGTCGAAATCCGCACCCGCACCGGCCAGACCCCCGACCCCAGCCTCTACTTCGACGAGAGCATCAACGGAGATATCGTGCCGATCACTCTCGAACAATACGAAAAGATCGACCCCAGAGGCCGCCTGCCCACGGTCTACGACACCGACAACTGGAGCTTCTGGTCGCCGCCCTACGACTTTGCGGCCGGTCTGCGCGACGAGGCCTTGCTCGCCGAATCCTGGCAGGATGGCACCCCCCTGGTTTCCCCCAGCCCCAGCCGCTATATCCAGATCGCCATCCGCCTCTTTAGCACCCTCAACGCCACCCCCCGCCTTGACCAGTTGAGCCTGCACTTCAGCGAAGCCCCGGCCGCAAACGAGGTCGTCGGCGAAATTTGGCCCATCGAAGTCAACTCCTTCGAGCCGATCACCTTCACCTATGTAGTCCGCCCCACGCTCGGCGCGCGGGCCCTGGGCTTCGACCGTCTGGAAATCCTCACCCATACCCGCGCCATCGCATTGCAATCCGTCGTGGTCAACGCCGAGGAAATCCCCTTTGCGCTGGTGGACGACAACCTTGCCACAAGCGACGACGCCCCCTTTCCCGCGCAGATCCTGGACGACCGCATCGTGGTCGGTTTTCCCAAACTGGCCGGGGCCGAAGACAACTTCAAACAGATCGAGGTCGTCTTCGAGACTTCCGTCCTGCGCTTCGGTACGCCAGTCAGCAGCTGGATCTACGACAGCGGCGACCCCGACCAGATCAAGCAAGCCGTCCAGCCGGGCAATGCGACCTTTCGCTTCTCCGGCGATGCCCTAGCCGTGCGCACCCCGATCGGCGGGCAACTCTTCGTCGACGTCCGCGTCGAGCCCAGAGTCTTCACGCCAAACGGGGACGGCATCAACGATGTCCTGACCATCGCTTACAAGCTGCGCGAAGTAACGGACGAGCGCCCGATCCCCCTGCACATCTCCGACCTGGCGGGTGCGCAAGTGGCCACACTCGACCCCCTCCCTTCCCGCAGCGGCGAATTCGCGCGCAGCTGGGACGGCCGCAATGGCGACGGCCAACTGCTGCCGCCGGGGACCTATATGTACAGACTCGGCTCCCTTGCCAACCAGAGCAAAGTAGGTTTCTTCTCGCTGGCCTATTGAGTCGATGACATTTCATGGGTGAGTCCCACCTGGGTTATCTTGAGTCACGAGTTTCAGCAGATTTTTCGATGAGATAGATAATTTTCCGCTTTTGCGGCAGAAAAGCGTTAATCCTAACCAGAGAATTAACTTCAAATCAGTGTAACATAGGTGGGATATGTTTTTTCTTAATCGCCTCGGTTGTGGATTTCCGCTGGTCTATGCGGTCGCCCAAGCCGCCAGCCGCTTCAACGCGCCTGCACCGCGGCCCCGACCGCCGACCAGCCCATCCGCTTCAGCGCCTATGCCAACTGCGAAACCGAGCCGGAATCCACCGGCAATCACGTCGAGTGGCCGGGCGCCGAATTCTTCCGCTCTTCTTAGCGGGCGGAACTTATCTGAGCAGCGAACGCCGGCTCTACGACGATATCGTCACCCTGAGCTACAGCGCCTGGCGCATAAAAAAACGCGACCCCTTTGGGGCCGCGTCGGATCGCTGCTCCACCACTTCCCGTCAATAGGCAACCCCCACGACTTGCTGGATTGTATCATCTGCCCCCGTCGTTTTCCTGACGGATTAATACAGATTCGCCGAAGTCGGGGCTGCCGGGCTCAGACTCCAGGCAGATGCGGGCGACGAACGAGAGCGCCACATGCGCCAGGCCTTGGCGGAGGTCGGTGCCGTCGGGTGCCGAAGGAGCGCGCGCCGCCCTCCGCCAAGGCCAAGGAGATCGCCGCCTGGCCGATGCGACCCTTCCAGTGGGTGCGGCAATCGGTGACATACGCCGTCGCCTGCCATGGGAATTTCCTTTCGAATAAGAGTTGTCACGCGCCGATTAATTTTGCATGATAGGACCTGCAAGTGCGAGTGTCAATCAATATGAAATAGAGCAAAGGGAGAAAACAAAATGATCGTCGAAGAAGTACGGCTGTGGAAACTGACCCGCCGCCACGTGCGCGAGCGGTTGGAACAGGGCTTGATCAAGGGGGCGATCCTGCCCACTGGCAGCACCGAACAGCACAACGAGCACCTGGCGATGGAACACGATACCGCCAGCGCGGCCTACGTCGCGCACCAGGCGGCCCTGCAACTCTATCCCCAGACGGTGGTAGCGACGCCGCTGGCGGTGGGGATCTCCGAGCACTGGATGGAGTTCCCCGGCACCTTGAGCCTGCGGCCGGAGACCTTTTTTGCCGTTGCCTACGATATTTGCGAGTCGCTCAAGCGGCACGGCGTCGAGCATATCCTGATTTGTAACGGCCATGCTGGCAATGGGCCGTTGGGCAACCAGGTCGAGGAGTTCAGCCAGAAGCTGGGCATCGATATCCAGTTTTACTCGTATTGGGTCGCCTATTCGAAAGAGTTGGTCGACGAGTTGATGGAGTCCGGGGACTGTCCGGCGCACGCGGCGGAGTTCGAAACGTCGTTTGCCATGGCCGCATTTCCCGAGAATATACAGTGGAAGGGAGTTGACTACGAAGCGGCCAATCTGGAAATCAAGAGTGAAAGTTATGCTCCGCGTGATCCGGTCTACTTTCGGGCCGGTCGCGATTTCGCCACCCCCAAAAAGGGTCGGGTAATGGCCGATGTCGCCATCGACTGGGTGGCCGACAAGATGCAGGAGATGATCGGCGGCTAAGGCGGGTATTTTTGCCAGACTCAGGCCGGGAATAATAATCGTTTGGAAGTGAGTCGAGTTCGAACGGTAGCTACAAAAAAAACCTGCCCCCGGTAAGGGGCAGGTTTTTTTAGCGTATTGCTAAAGCAGGGTACGCCGTACTACTAATAGGCAGCCTTGATCTGGCCCCAGCTCACGTCTTCGACCGCGGTCGGGGAGGCGCTTTCCATAGAGGACTCCATCGGGGCCAGCACCACGTCGTTGGTGCCGGTGCAGCACATTTCCGGTGACATGGTCCAGAAACCCTGATAGCTCTCAAGTACGCACTCGGTGCAAGCCTCGTCGAAATCGCCCACCGTCACGGAGAGGTGGATGACCTCGTTCTCGGCCAGGTCGAAGACCACGGCCTGGTCGGGGGTCGCCGACGCGTCGTTGGGCAACGAGGTGATCGGGGTGATGGCCAGTTCATAGTAATAGGTGCTCTCGCCGAACTGCTCGCCATCGAAACCCCAGCCGAAGTTGACCCAGTCGGTACCGTCGACCAGCCACTCAAGCGCACTCACCGGGCGGTAAAACTGGTAGGCGCCTTCGACCGGCGGCACGGCCCACTTGTAGCTAAAATTGTTGGCCCCCTCGCCTTCCATGTTGTGCTCCTCGGTTGGCGTGTGGTCGGGGTTGACCTCTACTTCCCAGGCGTCGTCCTGCCAGAAGGCCGAGGGGGTTTCGCGGTCCAGGTTGTGGACGTTGTCGAAAACCTCGGACATGACGTAGAGTTTATTCATGTTGTCGTTCCAGCCCATGAGGTGGCGGATATTGATGTCGCTGGCATCAATTTCGCCGCGGCCCACGGCTTGGATATCGGCTGCCGGCGAATAGAGGCGGTCATTGCGGATCGTATCCGGATCGATCGGCACGACGTCCCAATCGGACAGATCACCGTCCATGGTCGGTACGAGGCCATCGGGGAACTGCACGGCGAAAAAAAGCTCGCCGGGAGGCGCGTGACCAAAGGCCATGCTGGAAAGGCCCATGACCAAGACTGCAGCTAAACCGAGTTTGGTCAGCTTCTTCATGATAGGGGATCCTCCTTACGATAGGTTGTATAAATGTCGTATAAACAAATATTTATGCGACATTTGCGATGGAGCGCTTTGGTCCAAAAATAAATAGATTATGAGCAAAAGCGCCTAAGTTTTTCAACGACGTAGGACTAGTTCGACTAATCGAACCCTTAATG
>JAYYUU010000037.1:0-5236 GCA_036343835.1 Candidatus Latescibacterota bacterium
ACAGTGGCGCGCCAACAAACCCGACAGCCCCTTCCGCCACCGCTGGGAAGCGCTGGTCGCGCGGATGCAGGAGATGCAGAAGACCTGCGGCTACCGCGTCGCGCACTACGAGGATGGGCGCACGGCCGAGGTCGTGCCAACCTAAACCAATGGCCAGAGGAAAATCCATGAGCAAGCGACCAACGCGCTGGATCCATCTGGCGTAAAACTTCCTCCCCAACCGCGTAAACCAGATCCAGCTCGACGACTTCGCCGGCGCCGGGCTGGTCCTCACGCCGTGCGCTGGATCGGCCGCGACGACCAGGGACGCCCACTGGCCAGCGGCCTCTATTTTGCTCGCCTGCGGACCGGCCGACAAGTAGCGACGCGCAAGTTGCTGCTCTTGCGCTGAGGGGGCCACACCCCTGCGAGCCGAGCGCCCGACAGTCCACCGCGGCCTGCAAGCTTTCGCGTCGGGAAACTCAGCGCTAGGCGAGATAAAAAGGCCGGCTGCGGTCCTGCGCAGTCAGCGCCCTCCCGCCATCAGCACCCACCACAAAGGATTGCTCGATGTGCACCGAGGCCACGCCCAGCACAAAGACCATAGCTTCGAGGTTGAGGACCATGTCTGTCTCCAGCGGCAGATCGGCCGGCTCGTCGACGCAGTCGTCGCAGACCCGCAAGCCCGTATTGGCGACCAGGATCGGATAGTCCCTGACCTCCAGACCCAGCCCGTGGCCATGCGGGAAAGAAGCGGATATGCCGTACTCGTGCAGCACGTCCCACATCGCCGCCGGCACCACTGACGCCCTGGCACCCGGAATCATCGCGCGACTACCAGCATCCAGACATTCGCGCAAGGCCTCGTATTTTCGCGCCCAATCATCGGAGAGGGGCGACAGCGCGAGGGTCAGGCCACTGTCCGAGCAGTAGTATTGGTAGACGCATCCGTAGTCGACGTACAGCGCGTCGTCCTCCCCTAAGACATAATCGGCCTCGGTTGCCAGTCCCATCCCCTTGACCCCAAAGGCAAAGTGATCCAGGTCCGCACCGCGCGCTCCCACTTCCACGCGGAACTGCTGCCCCACCTCGGACATCGAGCACCCGGCGCGCGCATCCGCCAGACTCGCCAAGGCCGCCTCTTCACCAATGACCGCCCCCCGCGCCATCCGCCCGATCTCCTCCGGCGTCTTGACCATCCGCACCAGCCGAATCAGATTCGAGCAGTCCTTGAATTCCACCCCGGGCAAGGCCCCCTCGATCGCAGCCTGTGTCCCTGCCGGCAGCCCGTCCGCTTCCAACCCAATCCGCGCCCCGTCGAGCTTCTGCTCCTGCAGCAATCCCACCAGCGCCTCGACCGCCGTTTCAGCAATCGGCACATCGGCCAGCAACTCATACACCTCCCTCTGCCTGCCTTCCAACGCCGATACCTCCCCCGAACGGTCAAACATCCCCCCACCAAAAACCCACAAATCCAACCCCTCCACATCCATCGCATTAACCGCCAGCGCCGCATCCACCACCAACGCCGACTCGCCCTTAGCCGAAAAAACCCCAAACAAAGGCAACAACTCCCCACTCCCCCCGGGCTTGACCATATACTTCTTAAACTGCCCATTGAGCCAGCAATAATAACCCGTGAAATAAGTCACATTGACCGGCGAAGTGGCGACGATGGCGTCTATATCAGCCCGCCCCATATAGTCCAGAGCGCGCTGGCGATTACAAAGGACTTTACTCATCCATCTACCTCACCGGTCGAAGGCAAATCCTCGATATCGCGCAAGAAAAAAACGAGGGGCAATCCCAGGGCCATAACCATCCCGGCGCTAAAAAAAATGATATCGAGCCCAAAAGCATCCCCTACCAAACCAAAAATATAGGGCGCCAAGGCGGAGGAAAAGAAATTCAAGGTGTAGTAGAGCGCATAACCGCGACTGCGCTGTTGGCGCGCGATTGTGGGGGCCAACCCGATGTAGATCACCGAAGACGTGCCGTTGAGCACGAAGCCGAAGATCGGCAGAAAAAGCAATAGCATCCACCCCGCCGGGACCGAGGGCATTGCAAAACACCCCAGAATCATCAAGGCCTCGGTAAAGAGGATGATCGACCTCGAGCTCCACCACCTGATCAGCATGCCGCAACGCAGCTTACCGCAACCACCACCCAAGAAAGTCAGCGACAGCAACCAGCCCAAGGCTCCCTTCTCCACCCCGCTGCCGATCAGTACGAAGCCCAAAAAGACGGTAGCGGCGGTGCGCACCGCCACATCCAATAATCCGATGATGGCATAGAGGGTAAACTGGCGTGGCGCGCAGATCCCCCAACCGACCATCCAGCCCCGCAGGGTTTTTGGTCCCACTTGCGGATCGGCGACGCCCCCTTTCCTCCGCTGCGCGATTTGCCGCCGCGTCGCGCCGATCTCCCGGCGGAAGAACAAGAGGTAGCAAAGCGCCACGCCCAGGCCGACAGCGCCTTGCGCGGCGAAACTCCACCGCCAACCAACGGCCACCACCAGCATGCCCGTCAGGGCGGGGAAGACCACCTTGCCCACGTCGCCGAAGGAATTCAACGCGCCGATGGCGGCAGCGGAGCGCGACGGCGGAAAGACATTGGCGATCAACGCGGTGCCAACCGGATGATAGGCGCCGCCGCCCGTGCCGGCCGCAAACGCCACTAGCAGTAATAGCGGGTAACCCGCGACCAGGAGCATGGCCACATAACTCAGACTGAACCACGCGGTGCCCAGGCCCAAAATTAGGATCTCGCCGACCCGTTCGGCCAGCAGCCCGGCCGGGATCTGCGATGCGCTGATTGCGACGCTGCTGGCGGTCTTGATCAGTCCCGACTGGGTGTAATTCAGACCGAGATCGGCGGCGACAAAAGGCAGCAAAAGCGCCAGACTGGCGAGGTAGCCGTCGTTGAAGATGTGGAGCAGGTTGCACCACCACAACTGGGTCCTGGGGTCGTCCCGCAGCCCTTGGCGTGGCGATTTTGACGTCTCCAACCGCAGTCTCCAGTTCGAGCGTTATTCCGCCGACGCTTCGGCGAATATGCGCGCGAAATCGTCGCGGGGTACGCGCAGGTCGATATTCTGGCAGTCGATGGCCAGCGGCGAAGTGCCGGCATGGGTAAAGGTCCAAAGGATGGGCCAGTCGGCGTGCCACAGCCGCAGCGACCGGTAGTAGCGCGCCAGCAATTCGTCCGTGCGTTGGTTGCGGGAGCCGCTGGGATAGGCGAAGTGATCGGGCGCGAAACCGAGGCGTCGGACGAAAATATCGTTCGCGGTTAGCGCTTCCCCAATAACGGCTTCATCGCCCTCGGCGGCTTGCAGGTCGGCCAGTTTGCAGTGGGTGGCGGTGTGGGCCCCGATTTCCCAGCCGGCGTCCACCAGCAGTTGCACCTGGTCCCAGGTCATAAAGGGCTTTTCGACCACGCCCTCGGTGAGCGTGCGCACCGCCTTGGATCGGCCTTGTGACGCGTCCTCGACGCCATCGGTAATGGGAAAGCAGGTGGCGCTGATGCCCGCCTGGCGCAAAATCGGCAGGACCACCTCAGCGGTGTCGAGCCACCCGTTGTCGAAATGCAGGGCCACGGCTTTAGGGGGCAGGGGCGTCCCGGCCGCCAACCAGTCCGCGATCTGCGTGGTCGATACCGCGGACCAGCCATAGGCGACGAGATAGTCTATCTGGCGGCGAAATTCGGCCTCGCCGAGGATGCCGGCTCCGGTCCCGGTGGCCGCCTGCTTCAGTTCAGGTGTCCCTGTGCAGTAGACGTGGTGATAAACGAGTATGGGAACGCGCTGATCGCTCATCGGGCTCGCCGATCCCCTTTGTCCGTTGCGAAGTCCACAGTCGGTGAACTCGATCCGGTGAGATACTAATGCAGGCAGGGCAATGAATTAGGCACCGACCCCGTCTTGTCGTATACTGAACTTGCCCTGCACCTTGCTGGGAAAGATAACACATAGACCAACATACTACAGTAGCAAATCTCAGGAGGAACGGAAATGGGCGATCGAGGTAGTTCTTTCACTGTGGAAGAGATCAGACAGCGTCTCTCCATCTCTACCCTGGTATTTCACGGGTATCGGCCTATTGGAGAGGCCGCCCTCGAAGAGTTGGCACGGCACGGCATCGGCCGCATCGAACTCATAGAGAGTCCCGAACAATACGATCTGACCGAGCCGCGCTCTATGCAACTCATCGGCGAGATCTGCGGCAAGTGCGGCATCCAGGTAGGCGCTTACCACGCCTACAAAACCAGCTTTGCGGATGTAGATACCGAGGCCAAACGCCAGGAGCGGGTGGATCTGTGTCGGCGCCAGATCGATACCTTGCTCGAACTGGGGGGCAAACTCTGGGGGTCGCATGCCGGGGCGGCCGACGACATTGTCGAAAAGAGCTACCAGGAACTGGCGCGGCACGTCGAGGGAACGGACGCGATTATCGCGGTGGAGAACTTTGGCCGCGAAGGCGTGACAGTGGAAGATCGGGTGGCGTTTCTCGACCGCATGGACCACCCGCAGGTGGGCATGATCCTGGATATTGGCCACGAGCGCAATGCCGAGGGCGTCAATCCCATGACCCTGCCCGGAGAGCCGACGGCTCTCCTCGAACGATGCGGTCACCGCCTCCGCCATCTCCATCTGCATGGCTTCAAGGAGGGCCGGGATCACCATCCGCCATTGGTGGACGGTGATGAAATCCAGTGGCGCGAACTCTTCGAGATGGTGCGCGCCGTCAACTATCCTGGCGACTTTAACTTTGAACCGCGCGGCATGCTGACCGATCTCGAGACGCTGGACTACATCGAGCGCGCCCCGGAGAAATTGGTCGACCTATTATCGTTCTGAGTGCGGACGTGCCCCGGCCTTGTTATGAGGGCAGCTACCGCGTGATAAGACTCAGACCGCTGTCCTGATTCCCTGATTTCCGACCGTAGCAACCCTCGCCCAGATCTTCCACACGCGGCGATAGCATCTAACACTAGCGCTATAGCACACGATCCCGCAGCCATCTCCTCCTGCTAGACGCGCTCCGCCTGCGGCACCGCCTCTCCATGGGTGTGATTCCACAGGTGGCCGCGGCGCTGTTGCCCTTCGAGCCCCGTCTCGAAATAGACCGATTTGACCGGCTCGTGTACGACCGGGAAGTCGTGGTGGAAGCCCATCCCGGTCGCCACGCAATCCCCGGGACCAACATCATACGACTGGCCCTCGCTCACCGCGACCCCACTGCCCGCGAAGAGAATCCAG